>NZ_JBWKYN010000017.1:0-50384 GCF_059423785.1 Arcicella sp. GW458-12-2-14-TSB2
TGGTAAACCCTTGATTTTAAAATCAAGGGTTTACCATTAATTAAAATGTATTAGCTTATGAATAAAGTATTAGATAGAAAGAAGCATGGCAATCTCTATAGATTTTGCTATAGAGATAACTGTACAAATGCTGTGTTTGACGATTAATTAGAAGGAAATAGGAGGGAGGGAATTAGTTATTTTGAACAACAAAGACGAGATTATTTTCCCTCATTATTATTAAAATAACGTTCAATGTATTCGCTTGGAGATTGAGTTGTAATGCGTTTAAATACCCTATTAAAATTTGTAATACTGTTGAAGCCACAACTATATGCCACATTAGCAATGGTCTCGTTGTTACTATTGGTTAATTTTTTACAGGCTTCATTTATTCTTACTTCGTTAAGAAATGACAAAAAAGTATGGCGAGTATGTTTTTTGAAATACCTACAAAACGCATGGGGCGTCATGTGGGCTTTATTCGCCGCATCCTCAAGTGTGATAGGCTTTTCGTATTCTTGCATGATAAAATTATAAATATTACTGATTCTTACGCCTTCGTTTTCGCTATAATTCTGCGGTTGAGTACTCATTGAAAGGGGTAAGAGTGAGGGAATTAATGCGATACTTTTAAGCAAATCAATAAAATATAGCATCTGGCTAACCCCAGTACTCTTTTTAATCAATAGTATTTTATTAATTACTTCCGCTACATTTTCTTGCGGAATTTTAAAGCCATTAGAATGTTGTTGAAGGAATCGTTTTAGCAAGTTAATTTCTGGTAAGTCGAAAAATGAAGCTAATTGTCCGCTTGGGTTAAAGAAAATAGCAGTAGCTATTACTTTTTTTTTGCTTTTTGGCTGAAAATACGAGGCTTCACTTTTGAAAAGATGAGGTTGGTTAGCACCCAACCAATAGATTTCATTTGAACGAAATCTGTGCATATTGTTATCAGCAATCAATGTGCCTTCTCCTTGCTGAATCCACATAATCTGAATTTCCTGATGCCTGTGTAAATGGGGATAAAAATGAGGGAGAACGTCCTTTTGAACAATGATAGTTTTATCATGAGGCACTGGAATCGTAAATGGCAGGACTTTCATATTGATTGTGTTTCTTAATGAATTAGAAGCTATAATATTCTAATTACATAAAAATAAAACATTGGCTTTATTTTAACAAGCACAAGCGTAAATTATTCAAAATGATGTTAATATTCGAGTAGTCATTGCTAAGATATGCTAATTATGAGGTAAGCATTGCTACCTCATAATTAGCATAAACTATTATAAACTTTTCACTTTTATATTACGCCATTTTACCTTTATACCACCACCGCTATGAATTTGAAGGGCAATAATACCTGCACGTCCTCCAATTTTATCATCATTCAAGATAATCATTTCTTGTCCATTCACCCAAGTAGTTACTTGATTGCCCACCACTTTTATTTTCATGGTATTCCATTCGCCCATTTTCAAAGCTTTGTCTTTATCGTCCGTTGGTTTAATCAGCCATCCTCTACCATAAGATTCATAAATCCCACCAGTCCAACGCCCTGGAGGAGCTACTTCTGCTTGCCAGCCTGTAATTTTTGTACCTTCAATACTTGAGTGAAAAAACACCCCACTGTTACCGTCTGCTTCTTGCTTAAACTGAAGACTTAATTCAAAATCCTGAAAGCTTTGCTCTGTACCTAGATAGCCATATTCTTTGTCTGGCCCACTTTCGCAAATCAATTCACCGTTTTCAACATACCATTTTTCGGTACCATAAATCTTCCAACCACTTAAATCTTTTTGATTAAAAAGATTAATCCACTTACCTTTTTTAGGTGTCTGGGCCTGTGTAATAAAGCTTAGCAATAAGCTTATGATGAGTAAGTACGCATTGATTTTTTTCATATTTATTGTTTTAATTAGCATTTAGCCGTAAATGTTTATTTTTTTAAATGACAACTTCGCATTCCAAACTCAAAATTCCTTACTTTACAAGTTTCCTTTTCTCAATTCTTTTACAGCATAATCTGCTGCACGGGCAGTAATGGCCATAAAAGTTAATGATGGATTCTGGGTTGAAGTTGAAGTCATACAGGCACCATCTGTTACGAATACATTTTTACAAGTATGCAACTGGTTCCATTTATTCAACAGAGACGTTTTAGGGTCTTTTCCCATGCGTACACCGCCCATTTCATGAATATCTAGTCCAGGGGCTTTATTAGGCTTATCATGGGTTTGGATATTGATAAAACCAGCTTTGGTTAACATCTCTGACATCTCGTTATGAAAATCTACAATCATCTTTTCATCATTATCATCATAAGCCACTGAAATTTTCAATTGTGGAATTCCCCAAGGATCTACCAGATTGCTATCTAAAGCTACAAAATTACTTTCTTTAGGAATGGTTTCGCCCATCATGTGTGAGCCCACTCGCCAATTTCCATATTGTTGTTCGTTTAAGCTTGCTTTTAACGATTCGCCTATGCCCGAAGTATCATTTGAAGTAATTCTACTTGAGCCAAATCCTGCGGCGTAGCCTCTTAAGAAATCCGTTTCTTGCTTGAAAACATTCCTAAAACGAGGAATGTAACTACTGTTTGGACGAATACCTTCTGTAGTAGTATTTAAAAAACCTTCGTACTCAGCTGTAATAGTAGTTCTGAAATTATGAAAAGCCATATATTTACCCAACAAACCATTATCATTTCCTAAGCCGTTCTGGAAACGATTTGATTTAGAATTCAGCAAAATCAAGTTAGAATTCAATGTAGCAGCATTCACAAAAATGATTTTAGCATAATACTCCGTCATTTCCTTCGTATGCGCATCAATCACCCTAACGCCTGTTGCTTTGTTTTTCTTTTCATCAAAAATGATAGAATGTACTACTGAATCAGGCTTCAATGTCATTTTGCCAGTACGAGCCGCCCAAGGTAGGGTAGAAGAGTTACTACTGAAATATCCACCATAAGGACAGCCACGTTGACATAAGGAACGGTTTTGACATTGCCCTCTACCTTGTTGAAAATGAATTGGTTGAGGTTTGGTAAGGTGCGCACATCGTCCGATAATTACAGGACGAGTATTATTATAATGCTTGGCTGTTTGTTCACTAAAGTGCTTTTCTACACAAGACATCTCGTGAGGTGGTAAAAACTCACCGTCTGGCAAACTGGCTAAACCATCTTTATTCCCTGAAATCCCTGCAAATTTTTCAACGTAACTATACCAAGGAGCAATATCTGCATAACGAATGGGCCAATCTACAGCAAAACCATCACGAGCGGGGCCATCAAAATCATGTTCTGACCAGCGTTGTGTACCTCTTGCCCACATCAACGATTTCCCTCCTACCTGATAGCCTCTAATCCAATCAAAGGGCTTTTCTTGTACATATGGGTGTTCAGCATCTTTTACGAAAAAATGGGCTGCGTCTTCGTTGAAAGCATAACATCTGCTGACAATAGGATTGGCATCTTTAATCGCTTTTGGCAATTGACCAAGGTGTTCAAACTCCCAAGGATTCATCATCGTGGTAGGGTAGTCGGTAACGTGCTTTACGTCACGGCCACGTTCCAATACTAAGGTTCTTAATCCTTTTCCTGTTAGTTCTTTAGCAGCCCAACCACCGCTAATCCCAGAGCCAATCACGATGGCATCAAATGTACGGTCTTTTACAGCGTTGATATTTAAATATGACATCTTATAATTCATTTAGTAATTGAGAGAATGAGTGAGTTGTGCATTAACATCACCCTAAAATTTTATGCCGAAGCTGATGACCGACGACTGAAGGCTATCTAGGAATCGGTACACAGCCATGATAATAGCCAGGAGCCATATTGAATTTCAATTGATTCACCATGTAATATTCTGAATTGGTGTAGCCCTGAATAGTCAATCGCTTAATCATGTCTGCAAATTGCTTTGCAACAGGATTAGCCTCAGTATTCATTTTAAGCAAGACATTGGTGCGTTGATTGACATTGCTTTCCAGAAAAGTCTTATTATTTATTTGTTGAGAAAGCTCATTTACTAGTACAAGACCTTGTTTGAGCGTATTCTGTGCTACTTCGCCATAACAATCATTAATCATGCGCATGGCAAACTGATGCACTTTTAATGATTTGGCCCCGGGGGTATTCGTTTCTGGAATGATGGTCTCTACAATCTCAGCAAGAAGAGCTTCATCATTGATGGCTAAAGTAGAAAATTGTCCGATACTTTGGCTCGTCCAACCCGAAGCCCAAGTAGGTAAACTTACCAAGCCACCTATAGCCATCGATAAGTTTTTAATTGCAGAGCGTCTTTTCATTACATTTAAAGGTTTGTTAATATTAAATCTATACAAATCTATATTTTTTAATCTGTATACCTTACAGTGTTTTGACCTGTATTGTAATATATTGCTGATTGTTTATTTAAAATTAATTATTTTATTAACTAAAAATAGAAAAATGGATACAAATAACATATTTGTGACTAAAACAGGATAATTATTATCTTTGAAGTAATTAGTTTTGATAATCGTAATCTCAATTTTAACATTTAAACTTCATGACACTTCAAAAACAATCTATCAAAGTCCTCGTAGTGGGTTGCGGTAATATGGGAGCTTCTCATGCTATTGCATATCAACATACCGAAGGCTTTGAAATTTGCGGAATCGTTTCTACTGGAAAAAGTAAAGAAGTACTCAACGAACGTTTGGGTGGGGGCTATCCACTTTTTAGTGATTACGCTGAAGCACTAACCGCTACACAACCTGATGCCGTTTGTATTTCTACTTATCCGGATACACACGAAGCATTTGCAATGATGGCTTTAGAAGCTGATTGTCATGTATTTATCGAAAAGCCTTTGGCAGATACCGTAGAAGGAGCAAAAAGAGTAGCTGATTTCGCGGCTAAAAAAGGAAAGAAAGTAGCAGTGGGGTACATCCTAAGACATCATCCTTCTTGGGAAAAGTTTGTAGAAATTGCTCAAGAAATGGGCAAACCTTTGGTCATGCGCATGAACTTGAATCAGCAAAGTCATGGCGTGATGTGGAATGTACACCGTAACCTGATGAAAAGTTTAAGTCCGATTGTAGACTGTGGTGTGCATTATATTGATGTAATGTGCCAAATGACACGCTCGAAACCAATACAAGTAAATGCGATTGGAGCGAGATTGACTGAGGATATTCCTGAAGGAAATTATAATTATGGACAATTACAGATTCGTTTTGAAGATGGTTCTGTAGGTTGGTACGAGGCTGGTTGGGGCCCTATGATGAGCGAAACTGCATTTTTCATCAAAGATGTTATCGGTCCAAAAGGTTGTGTGTCTATAGTGGCCAAAGAAGCTGGCGGGGCTGGAAAGTCTGATAATGTAGATTCACATACCAAAACGGAATCTTTAAGAGTCCATTATTCAGATATTAATTCCGAAAATGCTTTTGTAAAAGCTGATGAGTGGATTAATCTTACCGATGAGCCAGACCATCAGGAATTGTGTAATCGTGAACAACGTTTTTTCTTAAAAGCAATTCAAGAAAACATGGACTTGACAGACCATCTGGAAGACGCTGTAAATAGCCTTCGTATTGCTTTTGCTTGTGACGAATCTGTAAGAACGGGCTTACCCGTGATGTTATAGTGAATCTAGTTTATCCAAAATGGTAGCATCTACAGCTTCATTGAATTTACGTGCAAAGAGTTTTCCTGAGTTAAGAAGGGTTGGTAAGTCGTTGATAGTAAATGTTTTCGGACTAGATTGCCCTTCTGACCAGTCTATATAGCGAAGGTTATCATTTACCATATCTTTTTGGTAAATAGAATTATAAAGGAGTGTCTGAAATACGAATTCGTCACTTCCCCATGTAAGTTCAAAGAAACGTCTTACATGTTTGTGTTGTGCTAAATAATCTACGATATACTTAGCATGCGTTTGAGTAATAGCAAACCATTGAGAACGCCCAACAGGAATCAAATTGTTGGGCATTTTTCTTTTAGGCAAAAGCATATTAAGATATTTTTCTACAGTATGTTTTCTCCAAAAATTATAATTAGTTAAATGATATTTTGTTACCCTTTGGATTGCCTCGTGCCATTCTTGCTCAATAATTAAAGTCTCCATAAAAGCTTTCCCTGGATTCTCTTCAAAGTATTGGTGTATCTCAGCCGTGTTTTTCAATGGATAGTCTTGTCCACTTAGCAAATTAATATAATCATATTGTTTTCCAGATAGTAATATCTCTTCCATGCTATTTACTGTTGCTTGTACAATACTGTACGCACCCCAATACACACTTTCACGCTTTTTGACAAGGGTTACATGGTCATTAGCCAGAGCAAGAAACGGAGTAATATCTGTTTTGAAATCTATATGGATATAAAAATATGCATCTGGATGAGCCAGACGATTTACTAATCTTTGTAATTGCAAAGGATTTGCATGAGCTAAAATCAAATGGGCAATCTTCATTATCCAACTGTTTTGTTTTTGAATACGTACTCCTGCAATATCATTCTAATTTCGATAAATCCAGTTTTAAAAAATCCCAATAGTGTGAAATCCAGATATTTTCTTAACCAATAATATCCAAATGCTACACCCGATAAAAATGTAAATAAAGTGGCTAAACCTACACCGACGATATTTCCGAAAACATAAATACCAATGAAGTCAAAAGTAACATTTATCGCAAGCATTACTAATACTTTATAAAAATTAATCTTGGGTTGATGGATAATATCCAAGGTAATGCCCAGAAACCTATCTATAGGGAAAAATAGCGCAAACGACATTAAAATACGATAGACAACTACAGCATTTGTACCAGAATATTGTTTTCCTCCTAATAGCGTAATAGCAAAATCGGCAAATATAATTGCCACGACAGATACAGGAAATAATGCTAACGTAAGCGTTCCAGCATACTTTTGCATGATTTCTACTACTTCTATTTTATTTCCCCTATTGAATGCTCCTGACATAGACGGCATGGCTGTTGACAAAAAGCTTCTTAAAGGAATTTCTATAATCTCCATTAAACGCATCGGAACAGTGTACATCGTTACAGCGGCTGGCCCTGCTGCCCCTAAAACCGACATAATAATAAAAGTATCCGAGCTTCTAAGCAAGTTGGTGCTAATAGTAGTTCCTACGCTGTATTTCCCAAAATGGAATAGCTCCATGATGCTTTCTCTAGTTCTCTTGCTCAATGTACTGATGCGTGTCCAACCTTTAAAAATACAATATAAACTTACGATACCAGAGCTCAATGCATTGATAACTAATAACAAATCAAGGCTTAGTTTCATAAAAAAGATAACTAGCAATACCATGATAATGAATGCTCCTTGAGTAATAAAACGCAATAATAAAAGCCTGTCAAAGCGTTCATCCGACTGTGAAATCCAAGAGGCAATCGCAGAAGGCAAAGTAAATAAGAACGTAATGCCAAACCATTTGATGATGCTAATAATACCGATACTATCAATATAGGGCAAAAAGAATGCTGCGATAATATTTACACCAACGAGCGTTCCTGTAATCAATAAACTCAAAAACCAAACAGACCCTAATACAGTATCAGCTCTGCTTTTTTCAGCACCAGTATAAAACTTTATCATGGCAATCTGTAAGAAGCCAACCCTAAAAGTATCCAATAAAACAAATACTGACTGAAAGAAAAACCAATAGCCAATTTCCCCAGGCTCCATATTACGGAGTAATATACTCACGGTTAACATTGCCAAAACAGACATTGAACCATTGCCCAGAAGAGACAAGAAATGTTTGTTTTTTAGTTTTAAGATGATATTTTGAATGTCCATATGTGGTAGTAATATGTTTTGCTGAAAAGTCCGTGTTTGTTTTTGAATAAAAACAGGAATATATCTATTGATTTCGTTTAATCTAGCTCTTCAGCAATTGTTCTTGTACTGAATAAATCTGTGCTACACAAGCTTCCCAAGTATGGCTTTTTGCACAGACAATAGCGGATTTCCTTGCTTCTTCGCTTTGTGGTAATAAAGCCTTACTGATGGCTTTATTATACCCTTCTGTTCCCAGAGCCAGCTCTACATGTGGTAAAAACATTTTCATCGCTGGTGTTTCTGTTGCTACGGTTGGTTTTCCCATGGCCAAGTATTCATCTATTTTCCTTGGGTAATTTCCAATTGTCAAAGCATTTACCAATTGAGGATTCATGCATACATCCAAGTACTGCATATAGGATGGCAACTGGCTTGAATCTTTTGAACCTAAGAAATGTACATTCTTTATTTTGTGTAAACGGCTTTGTTGAAACATGATTTCTTCAGGGCCAATTAGCACTATTTGCCAAGTAGGGTTTGCATCTGCTATGTTTTCAAGCAATTTAATGTCTAATCTTTCGCCTGTCAGAAACCCCACATAGCCAATTCTAGGATGAGGAATACTAGCCAAATCTGTAGGCTCGGTATAAGTAAAGTCTGCTTGGTAAATATCTGTTTCACATCCTTGACCAATATCTAAACTAAGCGGATTATGCTTTCGTGCATAGTCAGCTAAGTATGCGGAATTGGCAAAAACAGCATCTGCTAATGCGACTGTTTCAGGTTCAAGCCTACTGCCATGATATTTAAAGTAGGGATGTTCAACCAAATTATCTCTGATGTAGTAAAAACTCAATAATGGTTGGAGATATTTTTTGGTAAAAAGGCCAGTAAATATTTGGCTATCATTCAGTACTACAACTTTGTCATGATGCCATCCTAATTTTCTAAGAGCATTATTTAAACTCTTAAAAAAACCTTTACCATTTCGTTCATTTAAGAAATTATAGAGGCTTAAATTTTTCAGCTTATTGACAGAATAGCTAATCGTAGAAGGCGTATGAACCCATAAGTTCTCCCCGACTTTGACTGTATCTTCTCCAAAACCCAGCGAAATTTTTAGTCGCTGTTTCTCATGGGCAGTTTTTGTTTGAGTCAGGAGCGTCTTGATGCCCATTGCTGGATTGACATACAACACAGGTTTAGACTTGCTAAACTCCACTGCCAAGTTTCGGGCATTACTTCCCAAGTCTAATGCCCATTCTTGTTGTGCAATAATGATATATGCTTCAACTTTTTCTGACATTTCTTCTATTTTTAGTTTTTAGTCCTTGCATAAAACCCCAAACGAGGCATATAATGGCTGGTAAGGCAATAATTCCCCAAGGCATATTTTTAACTGTTTAATGCTCACTATCACCGTGAGGCGTATGGATAAACTGCTTACGTGCTTTCCCAATTTTCATCATGGCTTTCATCATAGAAATGATTGCTCCGGGTATTTGTAAAAATGCCATCAAAAGTTGCTTGTTATACCATCTTGTAGGAATTCCTAATAATAGCGAAATACAAAAGAGGATGAATAATCCTATGCTATAATTCAAATACTGAGAAGAAATAATAAAAGAAAACGCTAACCAAACTAACATTACTGCTACAAGCATTACCCTAGGAAATATCAAGGTTTGAAACGCCTTGTTGAAGAAGGCAATATTCCCTTTAAAAAGCTGTACCCAACCTTCTACAAAGTACTTCTCTAAAACCTCTATTTGCATGGCAAACCATCTACTGCGTTGTTGAACGAATACGTCAGATTTAGCTACTTTTTCATCATATACATATTGTCCATCCAAGAAAGCTATTTGTTTACCTTGTCTGGCAATTCTAAATTCTAATTCTTTGTCTTCACCCGAAGTATCACCAATATCTTGTATAAAATCTACAAACAATTTCCAGTCAAATGCCATTCCGCTACCAATCAAAGCTGAGGGTAAACCTACAGCTACATGACCACGGCGGAAAAAGTTGTTATTCATTTCTTCTGTACAAGCATCCAATAAGGCAAAAGGAGTTTGAAGATTTTTAGCCGTTCTATGTCCCTGTACTACTTCGTATCCTTGTTCAAAAGCATCGTTTACGGCATGTAGGAATCCTTGCGCCATGTGGTTATCTGCATCAAGGATTAATAAGATATCGACAGGGTCATTGATGGTGGCTTCAATGGCTTTTTGTAAGGCTTTTCCTTTGGTGCTTTTTTCAAAGCTTACTTCTATTACTTTGATGGGTAAAGAACGAAGAGTACTAAGAGTCTTTTCACTGAATGAGTCTGCAATGATTACGACTTCAAATAAATCTGCTGGATAGTCTTGTTTGATGGCTTCACGGGCTGTTGCAATGATAACAGCATCCTCTTTATAACCGGGAATAAAAATGCGAATTTTTCTGAGTTTACTTGCCTTTGGAAAATGTGTTTTCTTCGCAAACGTTCCTGCTAATGCAAAAAAAAGCAAATAAAATATCTGAATAGATAAGTAAACAAGGATGATCAATTGGATGGCGGTACCTATTTGCTGTATCATTTTGTTATTTAATGGTTTTGGTTCCTTTAAAAATCATTTGAATATTCGTACTTGTCAGATATTTCGGGCGTATTTAAGGCAATATCATCTGCTTTATTGACAGGTGTATCCCATCGTGGACTCAGCCAGATTAATGCCCAACTAATATATACAACTGCCGATGTAGGCATGGTATTCAATACTTCATTGCCATAACTACATAATAATATCCCTGTTGAACCAGCACATAAGCATATCAACTGGTTTTTAAGCACTGGGTCTCGTGTTTTCCAAATAATCCCTGCTGATTTTCCAGTAATATACAACATTATTCCGAACCAAGTTAGAAAACCAACAATACCGTACATACCCCATATTTTTACATATAAACTATCAGGGGCGATATGTGAAATATACTTGTCACTATTGAATGATTCTCCCCATTGTCCCATGGTGCCAACTCCCGCTCCAAAAGGCTTAGAACTCAGATAATCGCTTAATCGCTTTTGATTCATGAACCTTAATTGCAACGACGGGTCGTCTGGGTCTAGTGAACTCCTAAGACGTACAATCTCGGCACTACCGTTTCCGATATTAGTATATTTTAGTATTCCAATAAAGGTTAGCCCAACAACAGCCCCAACAATCAAGATTTCAGTTTGCTTTATCAATACTAAAAAAGCAAATCCCCCTCCAATTAAAGCAAACATTGCACCCCTAGTACCAGAAATCAACATGCCATAAAGGATAAACATTCCTGCGGTAAGGTACCATAATTTCTTCTTGAAACTATACGGACCCGTAGCCAAGATAATGCACATGATAGCTAATTGAGCTTGAGAAGCTCCAAATTGGGCGGCATCAAAATAATATGAAAAAATTCTTAATTTCCCGAAGATAACGTGTGTTACTTTCCCTCCGTTTTCCAGCCAAGTATTTTCGGCATCATCAAGTCCAATGTACAATTGCTTCATACCATACAATGCTCCAGCAAAAGAAAATAGGATGATAATATTAAGAAATAAATCAATGTCTGATCTCTTATTCAGCAATAGTATGGATAATGAAACGGTGAGAATCCAATACAACAATAGCGTTCTCATTTCATAAACCCATCCCAAGATGCTAGGTCTTTCTGGGTTCCCAATTTGCAGAATAGTCATAATTCCCCAAGCCACGATTACCCAAAACAAATCTATATTCAAATGTCTTTTTCGGAACCTGTTGCTCTGGTGAAATATTACGGCAAATAGGGTGACAAATAACAGTGCTTCCATTCCTAAACCAACTTGTAGCCCTGCTATATGCCTACCAATGGTGGGCATAACAAAACAATAAATCAAGAAACCAATAATTCCGAGACGTGGCCTAAAGAATATCAAAATCATGAAGCCTGCGGCAAAGGGCAAAACCAAAAAGACAAACCCAATTGCTATGCCTTTTTTAGCAATGACAATGCCCATAAAAACAGCAAACATGATAGCTGGAATAAGCCAGATATTACCTAATTTATTTCTTGAAGTATAAAATAAATTTTTGTCCATGCAGGTTTTTCGTCTTCACATTACAATGATTGTTATTTCTTTTCAGTGTAAACCCAACTCTTTTTGCCAAATTTTCTGTTAATCTCTTTTGCTTCAGCCAATGCTTCGGTCTGTGAAGAGAAGGCTGCAAAAGCTACTCGAACAGAACTTTCTCCTTGTTTTGGAGTAATTATTTGAGCATTTGGGAAACCTGTGTTATTAAGTTCTTTTACATACGCTTTAGCATTGGCTTCACTACTAAAATTACCTGCAACAACAAAATAGTTATTGGTAGATGATATGGGTGCTACTGTATTCTCCGATGTTTGCTCAGGAGTATTGAAGTCTGTCGTAGCGCCAAATCCATCGTCTGGTTTTGATGCAAAAGTAGTATCTGGCTGTTTCTGTACAACTAATGTGTCAGCCTTTACAGCAGTTGAACTATTTTTGCGATACATATAAATAGCAGCTGTAGACAAAAGAACGCCTGTTATCACTCCAAATATGACGATTAAGTTGCTTTTTTTAACTTTATTATTGGGCTCTTCATACCTAGCACTACTAGTATGTGCATTATTTGCAGATACTATTTTATCAATAGATTTTCTATTGCCAAACTCAAACTTGGCTACCCTTTTAACGAATGCACGTAATAGATTTCTTTTCTTTGGTACTTCACCGATATACTCTTCTGCGAAGTTTATATCAACACCATTTAAAATAAACCAAGGCTTGTTCCCAGTAGTTTTGGTAAAAATAGAGATCATTTCTTTATCTATTTTAGTCCAGATTCTATTGGCTCTGCATAATAAGATGGTAGCATTTAACCTTGGAAACGATTCTGGTTTGATAATCATGTTTTCTAATGGCGGAAACTCAATTAAACAAAAATCTGCGTTTAGGCTTTCTCTGAAATCATAATCATTATTCCAGCTATGTGTTTCTACGCTATAGTCTAAGTCTGTTAGTTCCTTCGCTAATAAGTAGGCAATCGTAGACTTTCCTTCGCTTTTTTGGGTACTAATCAAACCAATAGTAACGGGCTTCTGGGTGAGGTCAACTGTTGCGAGCAATTGTTGCATTAACCTCAAGTTTGATTTTAATAAAAAAGAAGGATTCTCATTTAGCAAGGGGTATACGCCTAGTAAGGGTAGCCCGACAATATTTTTAGCCCGTTGGGGTTCCATCAACGTTTTATTGATGAGCGCCTGCGTGAGGATAAGTGCTAAAACCAATACAAAACCAACCAAAAACCCAACGATTACTAAAACCATTCTTTTAGATGCGTTGGCCTTCAATGGTAAAAACGGAGGGTCTACCACATTAAGCTTGGCCGTAATTTCTGTATTTTGTTGATTTAGCTTTGCGGCATTCAAATTATGGAGTAAATCAAGGTATTCTTGTTCTGAAATAGCAATAAGTCGCTCAATTTTTTTCAGCATTGCCCCCATCGGTGCAAACTTTCTATATTCTTCTTGAAACTCCGCTTTCCGTTTATCCATTACAGTTAAACGAGCTTTACTTTGTTCAAAAGCAAGTGTCGTAGCTAACCATTGGTCTAATACTGTTTTGGTTGGTATTCCACTCGGCGTCATGGATTCCACGTAGAGATTCTCTAAAGATGACTTCAACTTTTTTTCAAGTCGAGCTGCCACCGTCTTTAGACTATCCATTTGGCCGTTCTTCTCGCCTTTTTTATTCATTAAATCTTCAAGGGCAATTTTGCTGTATATATCCGCCAGTTTCTCTCTTTCTTTGATTACATCGCTTCCATATAAAGTTTGATATGTTCTACCCTTAATATTTTCGTTTACTTTGGCTAAAGAAGAGCTTGATGCCATTTTATCCATTTCCAGATTATGGTTCATCGCATATAAAACCTCTCGTTCCCCTGCTACAGCTTTGGTTTGTTCATAATAGTTAATGATGTCATTATCTTTATTGAATGCCAAAAATAGTCGCTCGGCAGAGTCTAGTTTCGAAAACGCTTTTTTGGTTTCGATTTCAAAATAAGTCAATGCACTTGTTGTCTGACCCTCTTTTAACTGGCGATGTTTCAACATAAACACTTGCTCTAATAACTCAAGTGTACGCTTACAAATAAATGGGTCGTTGGCTTCATAAGAAATCTTAATCAAGTCACTATTACTAATCCTTGAAGACTTTATTTTATTAAGTACATCAATAGAATAATAATGGTTGTCTGAGTGAATGAGTTTGTAAATAGGGTTCTCTTCACTTTTTGACATATAGGCAACTACAGCGTCTCGTGTTTCGGCTACGGTTGATTTAACAAGTCTTCTTCTAAGAGATTCAGGAATCAGCTTTTGTAGTTCATCGTAGGCTCCCCATGTAATTACGTTAGGGTCGTGTTTTTTTAAGAAAAGGTGTTCAGAGAGTAGTTGTACTGCTACTTCTTCTTTGGTCTCTCTTGAATCAATTACGGTAAGTAAGTTGTCAAATGCGTTACTGGTAGCGAAATAATCGGCTTTTATAATTCCACTAAGACTGTAGCCAGAGGCTATCCCTGTATAAATAATAGACTCTGAAGAATATACTTTCTTTTCGTTTCTGGTAAAGTAAAAAATGGTAAATGCCAAAGCACAAGGGATTAAAATTAACCACTTTAGATTTTTGACAATTAGTCTTATAAAATGTAAAAAGCTCATTTAATCTGTTGTAATAATGTTGTAAGATTTACCCCCACCACAACTTCAAGTTGCATGAAAATTAATTGGAAATTATTGAGGGCAGTCTCATATTCTACTTTTGCTTTATTAAAGGATTCAAGCACACTTGATACTTGATCAATAGTAATCTGATTCTGTAAAAATTGTTTCTCTGCCAAAGAACTATTCGACTTGGCAATTTGCAGGTTATTGCTATTGATGATGAATACCTTTCTTGCCAGTCTTAACTGTTGATACAAACCTATTATTTGCTGTTTAATTTCAAGCGTAAGGTTTTCTTGTTCAGCTAGTGCAATGTTTACTTGCGCCTGACTCGATTTCAGTAAGTGTTTTCTGTTGATAATATTGGTTATAGGAAGTGATGCTGCAACCCCAAAATTATAAAACCCAGTTTGTGCTGTCGTAAAAGAATTTGCTCCGGGAACAGTGGTTGCTGTATTATTTACGGCTGAATAGTTTGTACCATAATTGTATGAAGAGATAAGGCCAATTCCACTAAAGATAACATTTTTGTTGATTTTTAACGTTGATGTTGCGATATCTACACTATTCATACTTCTCTTTATTTGAGGAGACGACTTTGTGGCAGCATCAATCAGCAAGGGCAAAAACTCTTCCGAATCTAAAGCTTTTGCTAATAAGGCATCAGCAGGAAGTGACTGCCCAGTAACCTCTAATTTACTTATACATAATACCAAAAATAAAAAAATACCAATAGTATATCTTCGTGACCCAACCATAAAAAAACTATTTAAAGAAATTTAATATTTCCTATCTTCTTTTAGAATCAAGAGATTCATGTTAAAATTTATCATTTACGAATATCAAATATACTTCGTTTTTAATAACTAATAAATGGCAAGGTTGTTTTTAGGCTATAATCCTTCTTCTCCCATTCTTTTTAAATCCTCGGTTACAATCTCTTTTACTTTAATTACCTCTGGCGAAAGTGCATTATAACGTCTTATTAATTCGTCTCCTGTTGGATTCCCTTTTGCATAAAGCTCATATTCATGAATTTTTGGGCTAATTTCAGGAAAACCAATCATCGAGAAACATGGTTTAAATTGATGGGCTAATCCGCCTACTTCGGCAAACTTTTTTTGTTGTAGTTTAGTCTGAATATCCTCCCAAATAGGTAAACTATCTTCTAAAAAAGACTCAAACATTATTTTTACAATTGTTACATCATCTCCGTAAATATTATTGAGGTGATTCACATTAACTTGAGAATTAAAGCTGAACATATCTTGGATTGTTTCTTATAACTAAATTGACAAAAACTATACCATAAAAATGACTGAATTAAAAAAAACGTGATGTTTGAAGAATTACTTTCTAATTAAACACAGTCATAATTCTGTTTAACAACTATTTACAACGATTAAAAGTACTGAAAACTCGACAAAATTAAAACTTATCATACAGTATTTTAAAGATTTATTTGCTTTGAACTTCTTTAAAACGCTACCCTCTAAGAATTTATTGAGGTATATTGTCAAATATCCTTAGTAATCAGGTAGTTATAGAAAATTCGGTTAGGGCTATCGAAAAAAATAGATAGCCCTAACCGAATTCCTAAATCTATAAATATCGCTTACTTTTTGCCTGTAAGCGCTTTAATTACCTTTACTTCTTCTGGTTTATAAGCAGTTCCGTCTGGTCTGAAAATATCATGGAACCACAATTCTGGTTCGTTTCCATTAGGCATTGGTTTGTCCCAAGCATAAATCGTGTTGGTTTTCCCTGCTACTAAACCCCAGTTATAGGCTGCGATATTCTCTTTCTTTAATAAAGGCATAATGCTGCTAAATAAACTATTTCTGCTTCTGGCCATGTATTCAGTACAAAGTAATGGACGTTTTGATAATGTTCTTAGCTTCGCTATATCATCTGTGTGATTCTGTAAATCACCATAATTATGATAAGTAGTAACGTCTGAGTTTTTAATCTGGAAATCAGATAATTCTTTCAAACTCCAATTCCAAACACCTGCAGAAAGTGGCTGACTTGGGTTGGCTTCTCTACCCCAAATAAATACCTTTTCTAGCAATGGCATACTCTTATTGCCATAGCCTGAATTGCCAGGTTCATTGTATAAATCCCATAATACTATTCGCTTATCATTCTTAAAAGTTGTCAAAACATCTTTTACATATGCTTCTAATTTTTCAATAACTTTCGGGTCGTTAAAAATCAATTCACCCGGGTCACGTACCCATCCCGAGTTATGAACTCCAGGCTTTGGTGCAGGTTGTTTTCCAGCACTATATGTTGGGTTCCAGCAATCATCAAATAATACAAAAAGCGTAGAAATATGATGCTTGTTAGCGATTGTCAAATATTGGTTAACACGACTTTTAAATCCTTTAGGGTCAACTTCCCACGCTAAATGATGTAGGTAAACTCTCATAGAATTCATTCCGATGCTTTCGGCATAACCTAATTCTCTGTCGATAGTGGTGGGGTCAAAACTCTCTGCTTGCCACATTTCTAATTGATTGATGGCTGTGCTTGGTATAAAATCACTACCACGCAACCAGCCTTTTGTTTTGTACCAAGCATTTGCCTTTTCAACTGACCAAATTTCTCTTGGGGCTGATTGTGCCACTATACTTTGAGACAACAAACTGAAAACCAGAAGGTTCAGTAATATTTTGACAATTTTCATGCGATTAAAATTTATTTATGAATTATTTTGAATTGTTTGTTGCTGGTTTTTTCAATGTTTGACTTTCTTTTACTGGAATCCCAAAATTAGGAGAGCCGTCGGCGTTCCATGTGAACTTCTGGGCTCTTGGCGAGCGAAAGCCCCCGCAACCTTGTCCTGCCTTTGAATTAGCATGGTAAAGAATCCAGTCTTCTTTACCATCTGGCGATTTGAAAAATGAATTATGCCCTGGAGCGAATACGCCATTTTCTGGCGATTGTTTAAATACAGGCTCTGGCGATTTTTTCCAACTCTTTGGGTTTAATAAATCTGCACTTGCATCAGCCGTCAACATTCCTAAGGCATAAAAGTCAGTCCAACAGCCACTTGCTGAGTAAATAATGAATAGTTTTTTGCCATGCATTAAAATCTGAGGGCCTTCGTTAACATTTACGTGAGTAAGGTTAGGGTCGCCTGTAATATCGCCATGTCTCTCCCATTCAAAGTCAGAGCCTGATATCATTGAACGATTCCCTTCAATCGTCCAAGGGTTTTTCATTTTAGCGATATAAATATTTTGTGCTCCATTCTTGTCACCTTCCCAACCCGACCAAATCATATATAACTGACCAAGGTGCTCGAACACATCACCATCAATCGCCCATTTGTCTGCTGGGTCGGCTACTTTTCCCTTAAAAGTCCACTCGCCTTTCATAGGGTCTATAGATGGGTTTTCTAATACATACATTCGGTGATGATTGTTGTCGCCATCGTCACCAGCAAAATACATGTACCATTTTCCCTGTATAAAATGAATTTCAGGAGCCCATAGCTCTTTAGAATACATTGTTCCCACAGGGGGAATCCATACTACTTTGCTTTCAGCAGTTTTTAAATCGGCTATGCTTTTTGTTTTCCAAATCACTAATTTGTTTTGAGAAGTATGGGTATAATAGTAATAACCATCTTTATAAAAACTATAAGGGTCTGCTCCTGAGGGCAATAAAGGATTATTAAAAACACCGCCTTCTTCAACAGATTGAGCACAACTTACAGTAACAAAGGCAATTAAACTAAATAATAAGAGTATCGTTTTTTTCATTGAATATTTATGTTAAAGCTATTTTTTCCAAAAAATCCCAGACCACGTATAGAGTATATTTTCTATTCTTCCCGCAATGCTTTCAGTATAATCAGCTATGTTTTACTAGCCATTCTACAGGAAAGAAAAAGAATGCCCCAATAAGATAAATCCGTTTAAGCAAAATCATTTTAAACAGCTTTATTGCTTCACGTTTGAGGGTTTTCAAGAATACTTTTCTGTTATTAAAGTATTCTCATAATTAACAGGACAAAGTGAAGAATAATTATTTGATTTTTCTGTTCAAAAGTTATTCAAAATGTCTCAATTTGCGTTAAAAATGAAATTTAGGATACCAAAAAGCTAATCTATTCTTGTAAATCTCTTTTCTTTAAGCCTTACCAAACAGATGTAATGTGATAAACTCTGCATTATCGTTCCCCAAGACCCATTAAATAAAAAACGGTTTCGACTTATCGTCCAAACCGTTTTAAAAAATATCTAGAGATTAGATTACTTACCTGCCGTTATTTCAAGTAAGTCTTTATCATGATGAAATTTTTGAACACATTCATTATCCAAAATCATGGTTGCACCATTTTCAGCAGAATATTTTTGCCAAGTTGGTAAGCCTTTGTGATTGGGATTCCCCGATTTAGCAAAGTTTATCCAAGCCTGACTGATTTTATTTGAAAGAGCATAAGCACTACTTCCACCTCCAGTCATTTCTTCGCAACGAGCGATATTATCAAATACAAAAGGAATTTCTATACAGTGAATAGCCTTGTACATACCATCCATGATAGGCGACTGCCAAGTAAACATATACATATAAACGGGTGCGGCATCAGCAGTAGCTTTAATATTTGCTTGTTTAACAGCCCCCGGGCGAAACGTTGCAACATCAATATCGATTAAGTCAGATGGTTTAGTCGTATTAGGATAAGCTTTCTCCACTGCTTTTAAATAAGCTTCTGTTTTATCTCCGTATTTTTTCTGTAAAAATGCCTTCGCTTCGTCTGTTGAAAAATTTCTAATAGCAGGGTTAATCAACGATGCCATAAATTCATTCTTTGTTGAACCAATCAATAAGGGAACATTCTTAGAAATTTCAATTCCTGCTGGATCTACTTGCTGATAAGGTAAATAGTTGCCATCATGACTTGGTCCCCAGCCTAAACCACCACCCACAAAAGCTTTTCCTTCTGCTTTCATTTTGGCTTGTACTTTTTGCTGAGCTCTTTTGCCCGCTGCATTTAAAACATCGTATGGTATTTTTTGCAAAGAATCTACTTGACTAGGCTGCAATCCTAACTCTTCTAATAAAGCGGCACTTACTTTCTGAGCATCTTCTTTTTCTAAGAAACTAGTTCTATAACTTCCACTTTGCACAATAGCTTTCTGAAAAAAGCCTTTTGCCGAAGGGGCATACATCAACGTTGTCACTTTAGCACCACCGCCCGATTGTCCGAAAATCGTCACGTTATTAGGGTCACCACCAAAATTAGCAATATTTGCTTTTACCCAATGTAAAGCCGCCTCTAAATCCATGATACCAACATTGGCAGAATATTTATATTTATCACCATAGGCCGATAAATCGCAAAAGCCCAAAATATTCAGACGATGGTTTAAAGACACAACCACTACATCGCCTTTTCTACTCAAATTTTCGCCATCATAAGAAGGGAGTTCAATAGAAGAACCTGCTGTAAAACCACCTCCATGAAGCCATACCATCACTGGTCGTTTTTTCTGGTCGTTGATTCCTGAACTCCAAACATTAAGGCTTTGGCAATTTTCATTAGTATAACCCCAATTGTGATTAAATGCGAACTCAATTACATCGTTTACCGAAGTCGTTGCATCCATCGGACATACTGGCCCATAAGTCATTGAACTTCTTATACCTTCCCAAGCTTTTGGTTTACTCGGAGGCATAAAGCGTTCTGATACGGCATAAGGAATCCCTTTGTAAGTATAGATGCCTTTGTGAACATAGCCTCTTACTTTACCAAATTCAGTCTGGACAACGCCAGTGCTTGAGTTGGCTATGATAGGAGCAGGAGTATCAGTTTTTTTCTGACTAAAACTCAACATAGGAGATATACTCATGAGCAATAGCGAAAGTATTGTGGATGTTTTCTTTTTCATTGTAAATAGAAGATTGGTATAAAATTGAGTTTTTGAAAGGTAAAATTTATTATTGTCTCAATTTGAGACTTTGTAAAACAAAAGTCTGAAAAAATATTGGAATTATTCAATATTTTTTCAGACTAAATAGTAAAATTTGTTTAAAGCTTGATTATAAAAGTTTTCATGTAGAAATGTTAAGTTAATAATTGGTAAAATTTAACCACCGTATTTTATAATAAAGTAAATTTGACAAAAACAACAATGTTATGGAGGCTACTTTTAGAATACCCGTCAACGCGCTACCAAATATTGTAAAATCAATTAAGTCGTTATTTGGCTCTACTGTAATGATAGATATTACCGTAAAAGAAAGTGAGCAAAATAAGGATATTGATTATACAGAAATGTTTAAAAGAACGGAACAAGCAAGATTGAAAAATGAAGTGATTATTGTTCCTGAAGGTTTAGACTTGTCTGCTTTGGCTAATGAAGTAAACTTATAATGCTATGCTTTATTTTGATACAGATGTTCTAATCAACTATTTATTTAATCAAAACCAACTTAGCCATAGTAAAGCAATTGCCGTTTACGAACAAGCCATAAGAGAGAAAGTATTTTTCACATCACTTCTAACTTTACAGGAGCTTAGCTATGTCGCTAATCGTTTAGGTTGTCGAGAATCTGATATTGAAATAATGATTCAAGACTTTATGATTGCAAAGCCTGTTGCTTATACAACAACAGATTTTATCAGAGGTATTCAATTAGCAAAATTGATAGGTTTCCAAAATATCAATGATTGTCTGCATACAGCAATTGCAGAGAATAATGGTTGCACTGAAATCTATACCTTCAATAAATCAGACTTCCAAAAAATACAACGTCATACCAAAGTAAAAATCACGATGTTATAATTATGCCTTTTATAATGAAATTTTATAGGTAAATTTTTACTTCCGATAATTAAACATTATCAGAAGTAAAAGTATATTTGCAAAGCTTAAAACAAAATCAAACCATGCAAGAAATTTCGACCGTTGATAACCATGCTTTGGCAAATGTTCAGACACTTGCCGAAAAAGTAAATGCTTATGGTCGCAAAGGTTTAGAAGGTGCAGCAAATACACAAAGAGCATATCGAGCAGATTTAAAGCATCTCAAAGATTGGTGCGAAGAAAATAACTTCACAATGATGCCTATTTCGGCTACTACTTTGGCTGGCTATGCGGCATATTTAGCAGATACTCATAAGTGGTCAACGATTAATCGTCGTTTTGCAGCCATTGCCAAATTGCACCATTTGAATAATGTAGATATTCCTATGCAAGACCGTCAATTTAGAGCGGTGATGGAAGGCATTAAAAGGACAAAAGGCATCCGACAAAAACAAACCCCTGCTTTTAATATCAAGGAAATTAAAAAAGTATTGCGTAGTATAGAAACAAACACCCTTACTTTATTACGAAACAAGGCTATTTTGTTATTAGGATTTACTGGGGCGTTCAGACGTTCAGAATTAGTGGCTTTAAACTTGGAAGATTTAACATTTTCAGAAGACGGTCTTATCATATCTATGGGAACAAGTAAAACCAATCAATATGGCGACTACGAAGAAAAAGCAATATTCTATAGTCCAGAAACTGCCCTTTGTCCAGTAAGAACTTTACAAAACTGGATAACGACGTTAGCAAGAACTACAGGTCCATTATTCGTTAGGATTAGAAAGGGAAATCAATTAACCGACGAAAGGCTCAACGATAAAACGGTAAACGATTTAGTAAAAAGCTATTTAGGTGAAAAATATTCGGCCCATTCACTCAGAGCTTCTTTTATCACCATTGCTAAACTCAACGGAGCTGACGACAGTGAGGTAATGAGACAAACAAAACATAAAACTTCGGCCATGATTATTCGCTATACTCGCCTTGAAAATATCAAACAACATAATGCTGCGATGAAACTTGGCTTGTAAACCGATATGATATCCTTTTAAATTAATATCTTGTTAAGAAAATTAAAAGTATTTCAATCTTACCTGATTTCTAGTAGCTTTAATCTACTTAATTATTCTCTCATATTTCATGCAAGATTTTACATTTTTCGACAGAGATATTAGCTGGTTATACTTCAACGAACGAGTATTAATCGAAGCCCAACGAAATGAAGTACCATTATTAGAAAGAATAAAATTTCTTTCTATCTATTCTTCAAACCTAGATGAGTTTTACAGAGTAAGAGTGCCTGCTTTGATGGCACTGAAAAAGCTTTCGGAAAAAGATGAGCTGGACGATGCAGGAAGAAACAAAGAGGTTCTCAATAAAATCAAAGAGATTGTGAACCATCAATTACAACGTTTTGGAAAAACGCTTTCCGAACAAATACTACCTGCTCTAAAGGGAAACAATATCCATCTTTTTTATAATGAACCCATCCCTACTACTATTCTGGATGCTACAAGAGAATATTTCTTTACACAAGTACTTGCCTTTTTACAGCCTATATCATTATTAAAAAGCGATAAAAGCTTTTTCCCTGAAAACAATAAACTGTATGCCTTAGCTGTATTATCGTCTGAAAAACATCCAGAGGAACAAATTCAAATCATTAATATTCCATCGAATGATTTACCAAGATTTCACAGTATCGTTAAGGATAAAATACAATATATTGTCTTTTTAGAAGATATTATCAAAGAGCATCTTCATCTAGTCTTTAAGAAATCAACCATTACAGGATTCTATACTTTTAAAACTACGAGAGATGCAGATTTGGCATTAGAAGATGACTATAAAGGTGATTTAGTAGAGAAGCTAGAAAAACAAATTGCGAAAAGAGATTTGGGCTTTGCCACACGTTTTTTATACGATGCCAAAGTTCCTAAAAACCACTTAGATACGCTAACGGAATACCTTAATCTGAAAAAACAAAGTATCATAGAGGGTGGAAGTTATCATAATTTAAAAGATTTCGTTTCCATTCCCATTCATCATGCTACTTTGAAATACGACAATTGGCCCGCTATTCCTCATCAAATTACTGAAGAAAAAACACTTTTTGATGAAATTAGTCAGAAAGATATGATTTTTCATACGCCTTACCAGTCTTATGATACAGTACTTCGTTTTTTTAATGAAGCGTCCATCAATCCAAATGTAGAAGAAATTTATGTAACACTTTATAGAGTTGCCAGCGATTCGAGAATTGTAAATGCCTTGATTAGTGCAGCAAAAAATGGCAAAAAAGTGACAGTTTTGGTTGAATTAAAAGCTCGATTTGACGAGGAGAACAATATCAAATGGGCAAAAAGGATGAAAGCTGAAGGTGTAAAAATCATCTACAGCGTACCATCTCTGAAAGTCCATGCAAAAATCGCTTTAGTCAAGAAAAAAATGGGTAAGAAAACCTATTACTTTGGCTTACTTGCCACTGGCAATCTCAACGAAAGTACTGCAAGGTTTTACACTGATCATATTCTATTGACAGCTCATCAAGAAATGCTTCAAGAAATGGAATTGGTCTTTCGTTTTCTTAGTAAAAAGAAACGAAAACCAAACATTTCAGATATTAGTAATTTCAAACATTTATTGGTTGCTCAATTCAACTTACAGCATAAGTTTATCGCTTTAATAGACCGAGAAATTAATAATGCTAAAAATGGGTTACCTGCTTCTATTACCCTAAAAATGAATAATTTAGAGGAACGAGTATTGATTAGTAAACTATATGAAGCCTCAAATGCTGGTGTAAAAATCAATCTCATTATCAGAGGAATCTGCTGTTTGATCCCCGGCATTGTAGGCATGAGCGAGCATATTAGCGTACGAAGAATCATTGATAAATACTTGGAACATGGTAGGGTTTTTATCTTCCATAATCAAGGAAATAAAGAAGTATATATGGGTTCTTCAGACTGGATGGATAGAAATATTTATCGAAGAATAGAGGTATGTTTTCCTATTTATAATGAAACCATCAAGCAAGAAATCTTACAAATCATTGATTTACAGCTCCGCGATACCATTCAAGCTGTTGCGATTGATGATTCATCAAACAATGTATTTTTTCCAAAAGATGAAACTGCTTTACGCTTACGTTCACAAGCGGAAATATATCGGCTGTTAAGTAAATAAATTTTGGATGGTCATTCTCCTATTAGAATGACCATCCAAAAGAATTATTTCTTAAAATTAAAGGCATTCAACATTTTATCAAAAATCTGATTGTTGAAATAAATGCCAGAAAAAGCTTCTGCTCCTACTCCATAAGCATACACAGGAATCATTACGCCAGTATGACCTTTTGTAGTGAACTTTCCCTCAACATGTCCCTCTTTATCAGCATCAATCAATGAAAAACCTCCTGTTTCATGGTCAGCAGTGATGATTACTAACGTATTTCCATCTTTATCTGCAAAATCAAATGCTTCACCAATGGCTTTATCAAAATCAGTCATTTCATTGATAATATACTGAGTATCATTAGCATGTCCGCCCCAGTCTATTTGTGAACCTTCAATCATTACAAAAAAGCCTTTCTTATTCTGCTTTAAAATATTCAACGCTGTTTTGGTAGATTTTAATAACTGCTCACCTCTCCCTTCTGATATTTTCACTTGTTCTTCATCTGCTAAAAAACCTGCTAATTTGCCAGATTTTACTTTTTCTACGTCATCAATATTGTTGGCTATTTGATAATTTTTAGCTCTCAAACTATCAATTAAGTTTCTACCATCTTTACGCTTTGCAAAGTGATTTCTACCCCCCCCTACAAAAACATCAATGTCTGTTTTCATGAAATCATTCGCTATTTCTTCAACCATACTTCTAGAAGGCTGATGTGCAATAAACGAAGCAGGCGTAGCATGTGTGATAGAACAAGTAGCCAATAAGCCCGTTGCTAAACCATTCTTTTCAGCTATTTCTAAAATACTAGGTTGAGCTTTTTTCAAGCTATCTACTCCGATAGACCCATTGTATGATTTTTGTCCAATAGCCAATGCTGTTGCCCCTGCTCCAGAGTCAGTTACAAAATCATCTGTTGCTTGGTTTTTATGAAAGCCAATGTATTGACTTCTCTCAATATTCAAATGTCCCTTGTTAGCCACAATACCCGCATAAACTTGTGCTGCCCCCATACCATCACCAATTAATAAAATGATGTTCTTAGGATGTTTTAGCTGTTTTGTGTTTTGTGAAAAGCTTGAAAAAGAGACAATTAGCAATAAAATGCAAAAAATATTTTTCATGAAATTGAAGGATTATGGTAGTGTTTATTATTCCGAAACCATTGTCGATTTCTATTTAACAACGCGATAATAAACAATTCTAAATTCAAAAAATAAAGCTAACACAAAACATTATTAATTCTTAATAATGCTTTTATGTTAGCTTATCCATATTGAAGTGTAATTACCTTAAATCTTCATGCTTTTACTCTACTTTTGGTAAAATTTCATGTTTTTTGTTTCCTCCTGCTATCTTTTCGATTAATACAAAGAGTACAGGCACTACGAAAATCGCTAAAGATGTTGCCGATAGCATACCACCAAAAACTGTCCAGCCGATAGTCTTACGAGATTCTGCGGCCGCACCACTTGCAAAAGCCAAGGGTAAAACGCCTAAGATGAAAGCAAGGGATGTCATAATGATTGGACGTAAACGCAGTTGAACCGCTTCCAAAGTTGCTGGTATCAGCTCCATTCCCCTATCTACACGCTCTTTGGCAAACTCTACAATCAAGATGGCATTTTTTGCAGCCAGACCGATTAGTGTAATTAAACCAATTTGTGCATAAATGTTATTAGAAAGATTGGGTAAAAATGTAAGTGTCAAGATTGACCCAAAAGCTCCAATTGGCACGGCAAATAATACTGAGAAAGGAATAGACCAACTTTCGTATAAAGCCGCTAAGAATAGGAATACGAATACAATAGATATGGCAAAAATAGTAGTGGTACTATCACCTGCTTTTAATTCCTCGCTACTCATCCCTGAGAACTCATAACCATAACCTGTCGGTAACGTGGTCGCTGCTACTTCTTTTAAAGCCGTAATGGCTTGTCCACTACTAAACCCTGGTTTTGGCGAACCGTTGATTTCTATTGAACGATATACGTTATAGTGGGAAATCAAAGCGGCATTTTCTACTACTTTTGCTTTCACTAACGTTTTCAACGGCACCATGTTTCCTACATTGTTTCTTACATAAAATTGTTCTATTTTATCTAAAGAAGAACGGTAACTACTATCTGCCTGCACCATTACCCTAAAGTTTCTTCCGTACAACGTAAAGTCGTTAATATACGAACTACCTAATAGTGTAGAAAGTGTACCAAACACATCTGATACTTGTACGCCTTGTTTTTTAGCTTGTTCACGGTCAACATCTATTTGATAACTTGGTGTACGTGAGCTAAAGAACGTAAATGCCATCCCAATTTCTGGACGTTGATTTACCGCTGCTAAGAACTTACGGGCTACTTTTTCAAACTGTTGTACATTATCTGGACTAGTAGTTTGTAATAATTCAAAGGTAAAACCAGCGGTTTGTCCTAATCCAGGAATTGCTGGCGGTGCAATTGCAAGGACTCTGGCTTCTTTAATATCAGCCGTACTCTTCTTGATTTTTTCAATTACCGACTGAACGTGGTGTTCTTTTCCTTCTCTGTCAGACCATGGTTTTAGGTTAACAAAGAAAGTACCCACGTTGGTTTTATTAGAAAAACTCACAATATTTAAGCCTGAAATCCCCCCTACGACTCTTACTTCTGGTAGCACCTCAAGACGCTTCATAATCGTTTGAAACAACGCCACGTTTCTGCTTGTTGAAGTAGCCTCAGGCATTTCGTAAGTTACATACAAACGCCCTTCATCTTCAGTAGGAATAAACCCTGTTGGTTTAGATTTAAACAAATATCCTAAACCTACAAACAAGCAAACCATCATTACCAATACCATTGGCGTAGCCTTAATCCATTTAGCCACACCTCTTGTATAAGCAAATGAAAGGCTATCAAACTTGGTGTTAAACCATGCAAAGAATTTCTCTAAAGCATTCTTTTTAGCATCTTTATCTTTCGATGGCTTTAGCATGATGGTACACAATGCTGGCGTTAACGAAAGGGCAACAAATGCCGAAAGAATTACAGAAACTGCAATTGTAATCGCAAATTGTTGGTATAGTCTACCTACAATCCCTGGTACAAAGCTTACTGGTACAAACACCGCTGCAAGAATTAATGCAATGGCAATTACTGGCCCAGAAATATCTTTCATAGCCTTCACCGTAGCATCCTTAGGTGTCATATCATGTTCATCCATATTATGCTGTACGGCTTCTACTACCACAATGGCATCATCCACCACAATACCAATCGCTAATACAAAGGCAAATAGTGTAAGCGTATTGATAGTAAAGCCAAAAGGAATAAAGAAGATAAACGTACCAATCAATGATACTGGAATAGCCAAAATAGGAATCAAGGTTGCTCTCCAGTTTTGAAGGAATAAGAATACCACCAGAATTACCAATATCAAAGCCTCAACCAGCGTATGGATTACTTCTTCAATTGATACTTTTACTACTGAAGCAGATTCTAAAGGCACCACATAGTCGATGTCTTTAGGGAAAGTCTTTTTCATTTCCTGTAATGCATTCATTACACCTTCATAGGTATTTAGTGCATTTCCCCCAGGTGCTAAGTAGATGATTACGAAAGCAGCAGGTTTACCAGAAACAAAGGCATTTAAACCATAGTCAAATCTTCCTAATTCTACTCTTGCTACATCTTTCAAATATACAATACTACCATTAGCAGGCGACGTCCTTACAACGATGTTTTCAAATTGGTCTTTTGTATTTAAACGACTGTTTGTCAATACACTATATTCAAATGCCTGCGTTGAAGGTTGTGGATTTCCTCCTACCGTACCCGCAGCAATCTGAAGGTTTTGTTCTGCCAAAGCCGCGGTAATATCGCTTGGTGTCATTCTCATAGCAGCCAATTTTTCTGGATTCAACCAGATTCTCATCCCAAAATCATCCGCTCTTGATACAATATCACCTACTCCTTTTACCCTTTGTAAGGCATCTTTTACATAGATATTGGCAAAGTTTCCGATAAATTTTGCATCGTGTGTTCCATTGGGCGAATACAAAGCCAAGGCCATCATGATACTTGGGTTACGCTTACGAACAGTTAATCCCAAACGCTTAACAGCATCTGGTAAAGTTGGCTGAGCCACACTTACACGGTTCTGTACATCTAGTGCGGCAATGTTAACATCAGTACCAATGTCAAAAGTTACGTTGATACTACTTTGTCCACTACTTGTACTGTTACTCGACATATATGTCATGCCCGGAGTACCATTGATTTGAGTTTCAATTGGCGTGGTAGTTGTTTGTTCTACCGTCTGGGCATCTGCTCCCGTGAAATTACCTGTTACAGTAACCGTTGGCGGAGTAATATCTGGATATTGTGAGATAGGCAACGTAGTCAAGGCAATAATTCCTACGATGACTAGCACCAACGAAGTAACAATTGCGGTGATTGGCCTTTTTATAAAAACATCTGCTATCATTTTTATGTCTTATTAAAATTGTATCTGTCGATAGTTGGAAGCTATCAACGTGATATTTATGATGTTAATTTGATGAGTTTAATACATGAGCCAACAATAACGTGAACTCATAAACACTAAGCTCATAAACTTATTTTTTAGCTGGAGGTGTTGCTCCTGGAACCTCTGTCGTATAAACAGAACCTTCTCGTAGGTTTTGAATCCCTTCGACAATGATTTTATCGCCTTCTTTCAAACCGTATTTTACAATGATATTTGTTCCTAAAGCTGTACCTAATTGTACTCTCTTTTGCGTTACCTTGCTACTATCACCCGGCACATATACAAAAAACTCACCCAATTGTTCAGAGATAGCTTTATAAGGAATTACAACAGCTTTTTTAGAAGTACTCAATACCCTAACAGTACCCGTCATCCCTGAACGAAGTAAGTTCTTAGGATTTGGGAAAGCTAATCTCGTCTTTATCGTTCCTGTTTGTGGGTCAACGGCTCTATCCATCAAAAGAAGTTTTCCTGTATAAGGATAAACGTCGCCACCAAAAGCAAGCGTAAAAGTTGAATCATTATTAGCTTTCCCTTTTTGGATTAAGTTGGTGAAGTAGTAAATATCTTTTTGGTCAACATTAAAGTCAACCGCTAATTGATTATCAGTAGAAACAGTATTCAATATCGTTTGGCCTGCTGTTACAGCCGTCCCTTTTTTCACTAATGAAATACCGATGGCTCCGTCAAATGGAGCATATACTTTAGTATAGCGTACATTGGTTTGCACGCCCTTGATATTAGCTTTTGAAGCCTCAACTTGTTTTTTGGCTACTTCCAAGGCAGCGTCTGCATTATCCACTAATTGCTTAGCAACGGCATCATTTTGAGCTAACTCATGATAACGATTAGCATCTTTTTGTGCTTTTACCAAATTAGCTTCCTGAACACTTAGGTTAGCCACTGCTTGGTCGTAGTTAGCTTCATACAATTGTGTATCAATCGAATACAACAGTTGTCCTTTACGTACTCTACTACCATCACTAAAATGTACTCCTGTGATAAAACCGCTTACTTGAGGTCTTAATTCTACCACATCCAATGCTGTTACTGTGGCTGGGTATTCATCATGATATGCAGCATCCATTACTTGTACGGCCTCAATCGTTACAGGAACCGCTGGAGGCGCTGGCATTTGTTGAGCTTTTTTATCACCGCATGAGCTTAATAAAAACAAAGCTGCAATGATTGAATATTGTGTTGATTTATTGAAAAACATGTTGGTTCTATTCGTTTAAGTTGTCTGTTATTTCCCTGCTCTTATTAGCAGCAGTAAATGATTTAGTATTGAAATGAGAGAAATATGAATGCTATCAAAATGTCAGCCTTTAATAGTTAAGTTGACCTAATGCTTTTTGTACATCTACTTTGCTTGATAATACCAAGTAAAGCGAATTGTAATAATTAATTCTGGCTGTACGAAGGTCGGTCTCAGAAGTGATTACTTCTAAATAGGTTTTGATACCCGAACGATATTGCAGTTGAATCAAATCATATACTTCTTTAGCAAGGTCCATGTTTTCTTTTTGTGAGAGAAACACGGCTAAATTGCTTTTATATGTAGCCAACGCTTGTTGATATTCTGTATTTACACTTAATTTCAGGTTCTTAACATCTAAGTCTACTCGCTTCAACTGCCATTCGGCCGAGTTGATGTTAGCTTTACGCTTTCCTCCTTGAAAAATTGGTAACGAAAGCGTTAAGTTAGCAAATGAATTAGGATAGTTTTTTGAATATAAATCTGTAAAAGTGTTATTCAAGAAGTTAAGATTATAGGCTCCGTTGAAGGAAACAGAAGGTAAATAACTCCATTTATTATACTTCAATTCAGCTTCACGAAGGTTTTTTAACGTAGCTAATTGTTTGTATTCAATGCGTGAGGTAAAATCTGACTGTTGTAAAGTATCAATCATAATATCTCTGTCTACTTGTAGGGTATCATACACAATTACTAATTCTTCATTTTCTGGATAAGCCATCAACGACTTCAAATTTTGTAATCTAGCCTTCAATAATTCTTCATTGCTTTTCTTCAAAGCCAATGTATTGTTCAACGTAATGCTTACACGTTTATAGTCTATTTTGTCAGTTGTTCCAGCACTGTATTGGTTTTTAGTATCTTTCAAGCTTCTCTGCAAACGAATAATGTCTCCTTCTGTCACTTTAATCTGTTGCTTCGTTGCCAACACTGCATAAAATGCTTTTGAAACATTTGCCGCCAAATTAATTTTGGTATTTGTCGTAGCCTGACTCGCTTGTAAACGAACATCATTTTGGCTTCTATTCGCTAAAAGAGCATCTCGGTTAAAGATATTCTGTGAAACAGAAAACTGCGCGGCCGAAGTATTATCAACCCCTAGCTTTACAGGATTGCCCCCGATGATACTTGTTTGAACCAAAAAGTTATGCTGTAAATTGTAGTTAAAGTTAATCTGCGGATACCAGTCAGCCAATTTACTCTTTATCGTGTTTTCAACGATTCGTTGATCGATAAATGACTGTTGAATTTGTGGATGATTCTTAATCGCATATTGAACGACATTTTCGAGTGTTGCATCTTCTAGTTTAGAAGCCGTTTCTGTTTTGCTAGACAGATTTTCTTGAACAACCGTTTGAGCATATAGTTTCGAGGGAATTTTTAAAACCAATAACGTTGTCAAGAACATTATCGGTAGTATTTTTCTAGTCTGGTACATGAACATTGATAGGTAAAATTAATCGTTTTGAGTAAATATTAATGCCTTTTGTATGTTTTTTGGATATTAACATGACTTTATAACCTATAAAAAATGATATTCGTTCACGATTTCAAAAAAATAGACAACAAAATTGACTATTTTTTTGAAAATAGGACTTTCCCATTATTTTTTAAGCTCTTTTTTGCAAAAAATAGCCATTTATTTCTAATTAAAACTCCTATTCTTAGTTAAGAATGTGTCTCTTTACTTTCCAAAATAAGTATTAATTTTTAATAAATGATGTTTTTACAGAGCCTCAATTAATAGAATAAGTATTTTCAGAAGATTAAAAGATTTTGATTATACAATCCTTGCTACAAGCGTTTTACATTGAAATAAATTGATTATATAAGGATACAAAGTTCGCTCAATAATCGAAATTAACTGTTATATATATTACTGGAATTCCTACCTATATTCCTGATACTATTTTATTTCGGCAAATACTTACTAGTGCTGGAAAATGGAATAAATTATGACCTTAGAAGCGCATTAAACTTAACCATGAGCCTGCTAGCAACACATTTTGATAAAATTCAAACATTTACTAAATGATTAAATTTTTGCATCATTCTGCTTAATTGCTGATTCACAATGTGCTAAACATACTTCAATATTGTTTCTTCTATTTTTCTTCAAAGTAAAATTTCAGTAAAATCTTTTCATATCTCTTTGAAGTTTTTGCGCATATTATAGATTAATTCCAATGAGTAATTGGACATAACTCATAAGATTGCCCCTAGCTGTTTGTTTAGGATAATTGAGGTAATAACTTTGTTTGATGAACTAAATATTGGATAAATCCTATTATGAATATCCAATTTTCAAACTGATATAATTCATTTTTTCTTTTTTTAGAGTTGTCCAAAAAATTAATTGATTTATGAATAGTACAAATAGTAATTCAGACAAGGTTCTTGATATAGTTTTGATTGGTGCAGGAATTATGAGTGCCACTTTAGGTGCCTTACTCAAAGAACTACAACCAGATTTAAGTATAGAAGTATTTGAACGCTTAGACATTGCCGCAGCCGAAAGTTCAGACGCTTGGAATAATGCTGGCACAGGTCATTCAGCTTTTTGTGAATTAAATTATACGCCTCAACTCTCTGACGGGTCTGTAGATATTTCAAAGGCAATTTCTATTGCAGAGTCATTTGAAGTATCCAAGCAGTTTTGGTCATACTTAGTACAAAAAAACAAAGATGTGTCGCCAGATACTTTTATTAAAAGTACACCACACATGAGCTTTGTTTGGGGAGAAAAAAATGTAGAATATCTTCGTAAGCGTTACGAACGTTTGCAGGAATCGCATTTATTCAATGGAATGGTATATTCTGAAGACCGCGAACAAATTAGTGAATGGATACCTTTAGTAATGGAAGGCCGAGACCCTGCTGAAAAAGTAGCGGCTACTCGAATGGATATAGGAACTGATGTCAACTTCGGTGCTTTAACCAGAATTATGTTTGAAGATTTACAGCATGACCAAAATGTATCTATTCATTTCAATCATGAAGTAAAGAAATTGAAGAAGAAAGATGGCTTCTGGAAAATAAAAGTAAAGGATTTAGCAACGGGTGATAAAAGAGTAATCAGGGCCAAATTTGTATTTATTGGTGCTGGCGGTGGTTCGTTACCTTTATTAGAGAAAGCGGCTATTCCTGAAGGAAATGGTTTTGGAGGTTTCCCCGTAAGTGGACAGTGGTTGAAATGTGTAAATCCAGAAGTTATCGAACGTCATAATGCTAAAGTATATGGAAAAGCTGCCGTTGGTTCTCCTCCAATGTCGGTACCTCACTTAGATACACGCATGATTGATGGTAAAAAAGCATTACTTTTTGGTCCTTATGCTGGTTTCTCTACGAGATTCTTAAAAAATGGTTCTCTGTTAGATTTACCTTTATCTATCAAGCCAAACAATATTGTTCCGATGATTTCGGCAGGTTTAGATAACATCCCCCTTACAAAATACTTAATCGACCAAGTTCGTCAATCTCCAGAAGACCGTCTGGAAGCATTAAAAGACTATCTACCTAATGCTAAAATGGAAGATTGGGAATTGGAAACGGCTGGACAGCGTGTACAAGTAATTAAGAAAGACCCAAAACATGGTGGAATCTTAGAGTTTGGAACAGAAGTTGTTAGTGCTGCTGATGGTTCTATTGCTGCTTTATTAGGAGCATCTCCGGGAGCATCAACTGCTGTTTCTATCATGCTTACTTTATTAGAGCGTTGTTATCCTAATCAATTAAGTACGCCAGCATGGCAAGCAAAATTAAAAGAGATGATTCCTTCATTTGGTGAATCGTTGAGCAAAAACGCTGAACTAAGCGAAAGCGTAAGAGAGCATACAGCTGAAACCTTGCAGTTAGTAAACGAATAATTACTCCAATATGAAAAGCCATCAGAGAACTATCTCGGGTGGCTTTTTTGCTTTACGGCTCCTGTTTAATAAAACAATACCAATTAAAAGAGGATAGAAAAAGGATGAGTATATCATTAAATTTAGCCTAACTAAATTTATACTTAACTATATCCATGATTCAGCGCAGACTACTATTAATTACCTGCTTGTTTTGCTGTATGATAGCTTCTTTGGAAAGCAATGCACAAAAACACTCTTCAAACTTCAAAGTAATAGGCTTTTATACAGCCAAAAATGACCAAGCACATATTAGTTATGTTCACGAGGCTAATAAATGGTTTGCTAAAATGGCCGAAGAACATCATTTTGTTTATGATTCTACCAATAATTGGCAAAACCTTAACCTTGATTTCCTTTCACAATATCAGGTAGTGCTATTTTTAGATACTCGCCCCGAAGTGCCAGAACAACGAATCGCTTTTCAGCAATATATGGAAAAGGGTGGTGCATGGATAGGCTTTCACTTCGCAGGTTTTGCCCTTAACAATTCAACCTACCCACAAAATTGGGATTGGTATCACGAGCAGTTTTTAGGCTCTGGTGAATACAAAAGCAATACTTGGCGACCAACGCCGGCAGTATTGAGTATTGAAAATCCTAAACATCCTGCTGTTAAGCATTTACCAAAAACGTTCAGTTCTGCTCCTAATGAATGGTATAGATGGACGAACGATTTAAGAAAAAATACAAATATTGAAGTACTCCTTTCTATTCATCCTAGCAGTTTCCCTTTAGGCACAGGGCCTAAAGCACATGAAATCTGGCATAGTGGCGATTATCCTGTGGCGTGGACAAACAAAAACTATAAAATGCTTTATGTCAATATGGGTCATAATGATATTGATTATGAACATAAAACGAATAAAGATTTATCAAATACCTTTCAGAATAAAACTCAAAATCAATTTATTCTTAATGCACTTTTATGGCTGGGCAGAAAATAAAAAATCCCAAATGGTCATCATGACCATTTGGGGTAAACGGTTATTTATTTTATCCCAATTTGGAAATTAATAGAACTATTACTTTATTTGAGCCAATAAAAATCTACTAACTACCTTCACCTTGAACTTTTCAGAACAACAAGTAGAGACACTTGCTCCAGATACCGCTTCTCTAAAAGCGGGCAAAGCATTATCGAATGCCAATCAGTGGTTAATAAAGCAATTTAATGAACGTGTACTTTGGGGCGAAATCAAAGGAAGTGGGTCAAAACCATACCGTACCCAAATTGATTTACAAAATATTGCTTATAAGTGTTCGTGCCCTTCCTTCAAATTTCCCTGTAAACATGGTATTGGTTTAATGTTAGCTTTTGCGAAACAGCCTACACTATTTTCAGAAACCAACAGTGAACCAGATTGGGTAAAAGAATGGATTGACAAAAGAAACCTAAAAACTGAAAAAAAAGTAAGCATTGAAACATCATCAGATACAGAAGAAAAAGCACAAAAAAGTAAAGAAAAACGACAGAATGAACGCCTCTTACAAGTTGAAGGTGGAATTGTAGAATTGGAATTGTGGCTAAAAGACTTGGTAAGAACGGGTTTGTTAGCTTTACCTAATAAGGATGCTAGTTTCTTCGAAAAAATTGCCGCTCGTATGGTCGATGCCAAAGCAACAGGATTGGCAGGGAGGGTTCGGGCTTTTAGAGATTTAAATTATTTAGGAAATGACGATTGGCAAAAAGACTCTCTCCGGATTGCTGCTGAAATATTTTTACTCATTGAGGCCTTTAAAAATTCCTCAAAATTATCTCTGGAATGGCAACAAAGCCTTAAAAGCCTAGTTGGCTGGAATCAATCCCCAAAAGAATTATTGCAAAACCATAATGCCGAAAAAGTAAAAGATGTATGGATTGCATTAGGGCAAGAACAACAAGAGTCGGAAGGGATTATAATACAGCGAAATTGGTTGTTAGGGGCAAAAACCAATCGTTCTGCTTTGATACTCAATTTTGGTACGCCCTATTCTCCGCTCGACAATATCGTTTTGCCAGGTGCTTTGATAGAAGCAGAATTGGTCTTTTTCCCTTCCGTTTTACCACATAGGGCCGTTATTAATCTACAAAAAGAATTTGTCCAAAAATTAGATAAAATTCCTGAAATGTTTAATGATTGGACTGATGCATTCCAATTTCGCGCTGAACAACTCGGTAAATATCCGTTCGTCAATGACATTCCCATGGTTATCAATAATTTACGGTTCGTTTTAGACAAAAAACAACATATTCTCTGTGATGCTACCATGCATTTTCATGAAATTAGTCATTCGTGGACTGAAGAAAAAATGTTAACGCTTTATGCTTACGCAGGAAATACATCTGTGAATTTGGCAGGTATTTTTAGGCGTGATGGCTTTTTGCCATTGGGGATTTTCGAAGGAGATAATTACTTAATGTTATAAAATATGTTACTACAACTTATCAATACAGCACTCCTTGGTACAGACAAAATTGGGTTTGATGAAAAATTATTGCCTGAAAGTATTCGGATTATCATCGAGAAAATGTCTGATACAGATAAAGAAGCTAGATTTTTAAAAACGGCTGCACTTTTGGCATTTTATGAAGAATCAGGACAAAAACCTAAACGGTTTGTAGGAGAATTCCCAATAGAAAACCAACATAATAATGCTGTAGTTTCTCCGCAAAAATTTGCTACTATTTTGAATGAAATTTTGGAGATGCCATACAATCTCAGGAATGATTTATTAGATCTTTGGCTTGATAAATTGATAGAAAGGGAACAAGTCTGTACCGCAAAATCAACTGTTTCGCTCTTGATTTTGGCAGAAAGTTTACCTAAAAAATTCCATTCTAAAATCATTAAAGTGCTTAGTAAAAAAGGGTTAGACTTATTGACTTTCAAAACGAGTATTACGTTAAAAGAACTGGCTTCGGAAGAACAAATCTGGAAAGAAGGAAAGCTTGCAGAACGACGTGAATTATTTATTGAGCTTAGAAATGAGCACCCTCAAAAAGCTTTATCATTGTTAGAAACGACATGGAAAGAAGAATCTCTGAACGATAAAAGGGCTTTTATTGAGACCATAAAAACAACTTTTCAATTGTCGGATGTAGCTTTTTTAGAAAGTATTATTCCCGAGTTTACTTTTAAAATAAAAGAACGCAAGACCCAAAGAGAAATCAGGGTAATACTAAAAGGCTTGCTAATGGGCATTGTGGATACTGATACTTATATCTACACAACCAAAGCCTTAGAAATATACTTTAACCATGAAAAAGCCAAAGGGATTATGGGTTGGGCTGGTAAAAAAAATAAAGTTATTTCATTGCCCAATAATTACGATAGCTTCATGAATATCAGCACGATGGAATCTGAATATGGTTTTGAGCTATCTCCAGACATTGCCATTTTCACGACAAATCAGCATTATTGGCTTGCCTGTTTTCTAGAATATTTACCTTTTGATTTTTGGATTAATCACTTAGAAAAAGATTTAGAAGCAACAGTAGAATACTTTATTTCAGCACCATTTAAGGTAAAATTATCAGGAAAGGAAGCTGCTATTTTTTTAAATGCTATTATTAAAAACGCTCTTCAACACAAAAATATAGCTTTGGCAAAATTTTTATTTAAGATTACTACTTTACAAGACCAGCGTCTACTTTTAGGGTTATTACCTAAAAGTGAGCAAGAGCAATACATCATTTCAACCAAACAGTTAACTTCCCTTCAAGTTTTAGAAGCCTGTTTTGCTAATTGGAATGGCACATGGTCAGTAGGATTTTCTGATAAAATATTAAAGGAGACTTATACTATCCTCATTGAACAAAATACTTTTATTCCAGAGCAACTTGCTATTTTCATGGTAAAACATTTACATCCATCGTCTATCAGTTTCTTACAAAATGCTAAAGTATATCCTATTGTTTCGGCAAATCCATATTACAGGAATCATTGGGAAAAACATTTTGTAGATGCAATCATAAAAGCAATGGAGATAAAACAAAAAATATATTTGTAGAGATGTTGCAAGCAACATCCCCACCTTAAACAATGATAATATGAATCTTATACGCCAACATGCGGAAGAACAATTTTCGGAAGAATTAGCCGAGCTCAAAAAACAAGATACTGGACATTTGCCACCCAACTGGTTACTAACTCCACAGGCAGTAGTTACGTATTTAATGGGTGGAAAGCTCAAAAATGGCTTTGAGGTTTCACCAAAATACATCGGTGACCGTCGGTTAATGGAAATCGCAGTTGCGACACTCACAACCGACCGAGCTTTGTTACTTTATGGTTTGCCAGGAACAGCCAAATCATGGGTTTCGGAACATATTACCGCTGCAATATCAGGTGATTCTACTTTATTAATTCAAGGAACGGCAGGAACTGGCGAAGAAGCCATTCGCTATGGATGGAATTATGCGCGTTTATTGGCAGAAGGTCCAACCGAAAAAGCCTTGGTTACTACACCCATGATGACTGCCATGAAGAATGGAAAAATTGCCCGAATAGAAGAATTAACTCGTATTTCAGCCGACGTTCAAGATACGTTGATTACAGTACTTTCTGAAAAAACAATGCCTATTCCAGAATTGAGCATGGAAGTACAAGCAATCAGGGGGTTTAATGTAATAGCCACCGCTAATAACCGAGACAAAGGCGTTAATGAGCTTTCTGGAGCATTAAAGCGACGTTTTAACACCGTTATTTTACCCCTTCCAGATAGTGCAAATGAAGAAGTGGATATTGTGCGTAGGCGTGTAGCCAGTCTTGCAAAGAGTTTAGAATTGCCCGTACAAGCTCCTGCTTTGCAAGAAATTGAACGCATCGTAAAGATTTTTAGGGAATTAAGAAACGGTGTAACTGAAGACGGTAAAACAAAACTGAAATCGCCAACAGGTTCACTAAGTACTGCCGAAGCTATTTCAGTAGTGAATAACGGATTAGCTTTAGCCGCTCATTTCGGTGATGGTAATATGAATGCTCAAGACTTAGCCGCAGGAATCATGGGGGCAATCGTAAAAGACCCTGTACAAGATAAAATTGTTTGGAAAGAATATTTAGAAACCGTTATAAAAAGCCGAGAGGGATGGAAAGATATTTATCGAGCATGTAGGGAGTTATCGTAATCTCATATCACTTATCTCCTACATTAATTTAACTTATGAACACGAAAGAACACGCTATTCAACAGGCTTATGATAATGCTATATGGCAAATTGAACACAGTAATCCAAATGAAGCTAAGAATCTCTCAAAATCATTAGACAATTTAAAATCTATTTTGTTGGGTGAAATACCTGTACCAGCAAATTTTAAAGATGTCGTTATTGGTTTGGAAAATCATTATTTAACTAACTTTTTAAACAGTGCTGTTTCGCAGAATTATCAGTTTTGGGATTATCATGCCCCTATCATACAAAGTTTGATAAGACCTGCTAACCACAACTCACAAGTATATTGGTTAGTGAATGCGTACATATTTTACAAATTAATAAATTCTGAAACGGAGAGTGCTGAGGATTTTTTAGTTTTTTTGCAGAAGCAAGGATTTACAAAAAAACAAATTGTAGCTTATGTGCTTCAGTATCAAAATCATGGTACTTACTTTAAATACATACATCATAATGATGGATATTCAGAAAGAAAATTAACCCCATTTGCTAAATTCTTACTAGAACTTCTAAAGGAAAATAAGAATATTCTTGGGATTTCTTCGAAGGAAAATTATATCGATTTAGTAGATAAAGCAGTATTTAATGGCTACAATTCAAGTAATTTCAAGGATACTACACTTCAATTTTTATATGAATATTACCCTCAAGGGCTGGAGGGTAAATATGAGAAGTATATATGTGATTCACAAATCTATGATAATAGGACAATACTTCAATTTAATTTAAAAAATGCCCTTTTTATCCTTGATAAAAATACTCAAAAACATGAAGAAGTAGTTTTAAATGCCATGTTTAAAGGAAAAGCTCAATTTCAAGAGAAGTTTTCAATTTATGCCAAACTATGCGAAAGTTTTCCAAGTAAATATCAAGAAAAAGTTCTTGAACTCATAGAAGAATATATGAATGAAAGGTCTAAATATACTTTTCATAGTGATAAAGCATGGGGTATGATGTATGATAATTATGCAATTTATGAGCAAACACATTATCAATTGAGTACGGCTATGGCAAGATTTTTATTGAAATATGATGCTCAAAATGCTCAAAATAAAATACATAAATACGTTTCAACTTCCGATTTTTTGTATCCTGAGTTTATACACTTTTTAAGTGTAGAATTTAAAGAAAATAGTTTAGAATATTTAGGGAATGCGCTATTTAAATCAAATAAATATGTACGGAAAGAATACTTTTCAGCAATTTTGGCTGAATTAGAAAAATATAATTTCCAATCTATCGAAGACAAAGTCTGGGATTTTGCTGAAAATCACGCTAATAAAGCCAATCGAATATTAGCTGCTCAAACTCTTAGCAAATTAGGCAATCTTGTTTTTGAAAGGGCTAAAGGATTATTAAGTGCAAAAACCGTTGATAGTCGAGTTACGGGGGCATTGGTGTTATCATACTTAAATACAGATATTGCCTTTGATGCGCTCAAAAATGTTGTTGATACAGAGAAAAATGATGATACTCGTGATGTGATTTTAGATGCACTTTCGGAACAGCTTTACGGAAAAAAACTGACGCTTTCCAGACTTCAAGAACTCATACAAAAAGCAGAAAAGAGAGGTAAACTTAGCAAGTTTACTGAAAAATGGATTGATGAGAGTACATTACCAAAACTTTTTTGGGAGGAAGATGGCACAGAATTAAATCAATCACAAATCAGATTTTTATTCTATCGAATGGCTCGAAGCAAAGGGTTAAATTCCGATATTGAGGCTCGCCAAATAGTCAATGCGCTAGATAAAAGTAAATGTGGTGAATTTGCTAAAAAACTGATTCAAGCCTTTTTTGAAAGTGGTTCTAATACAAATTTTAAGCATTATCTCTCTACTGGTGGGCAGATAGGAGGAAATGAAATTTTACCAGTTTTGAATGCCATTTTCAGGAAAAACATGGAAGAAAAACGGTATAAAATGGCTGAATATTCCGTGGAAGCGATAGCGATGGTTGGTACAGATAAAGCACTAAGAATCGTTGAAGTTATTTCGAGAAAATTTGCCAGTAAACGCCCTTCTGTAAGTGACAGAGCTATACAAGCATTGGAAGCTGCTGCACTAGAATTAAATATAACTGCCGATGAATTAGCAGATAGAATAGTGCCAGACTTTGGCTTTGATGGCTTGTTTAAAACATTTAAGGTTGGAGAGGATGAGTATCGTGCTTTTGTTAATTCAGATTTTAACCTATGTTTTTTCGATGAAGATAACAAAATGCGTAAATCTGTTCCAAAAGAGACTCCTTCTGATTTAAAAAAAGAGTTTAAAGAAATTGAAAAGGAAATTAGAGACATTGTAAAAGCACAGAGTAGTCGCTTGGAAAAATACTTGATAGAATCAAGATATTGGGAAGCGAGGCAATGGCAAGCTATCTTCTTACAGCATCCAATTATGTTTGTCTATGCAATGAAGCTTCTTTGGGGTGTGTTTGATGAAAATGATACCTTCAAGGATGTCTTTTATTGCTCAGACGGAGCTTCCCTTTATAATGAAAAAGATGAGGAGATAGAGTTAAATAACACCGATACGATTAGGATCTTACACCCAATTTATCTAACCACAGACCAATTAGTTATTTGGAAAGATAAAGTTTATGAAATGGGTTTTAAGGGGATATTTCCACAACTCGAAAGAAAAGTTTTTCACGTTCTTGACGAAGAGAAGAATAAAAACTATACTCGCGTGCTTATCAATATGGATATTCCCAAGGGAGCAGATTTTGTTGCCTCAACGATTGAAAAATACGGTTGGATTAAGTCTAATGGTGATGGTGGACGAACGGAACTTACAAAGAAATTCAAAAAATATGATATTAAAGCATCTGCACATATTGAAGGCTTATATGCTTGGTATCAAGGCGGATCTGCTACTGCTACAGTAAAGGATATTTACTTTATTGGGGAAAATTGGCAAGACAAAATTATGCTCAAAGATGTTCCCTCTATATTTTATTCAGAGGTAATTGCTGATATTAATAAACTGATTCAAGCTACTTAAACTATGCCTATAACAATCCTCGGTATTCGTCATCATGGTGTGGGGTCGGCAAAAAATGTGGCTGAACGTCTGGAACAATTGCGGCCTGATATGATTTTGATTGAAGGTCCACCCGAAATCACAGATGCGTTAACACTAATTGGGCATTCCGACTTAAAACCGCCTGTTTCGGTGATGATTTATAACACTGAAAATCCCAAGCAATCGTCTTTTTATCCATTCGCTGAGTATTCTCCTGAATGGGTTGCGGCCATTTATGCCAATAAAAATAACATTCCTTTGCGGGCAATGGATTTGCCTGCCGCAATCTCTTTCCAGATAGCTTATCTAAAACAGCAAGAAGCTCAAGCAGTTGCTGAAAAAGATAATGATACCGAAGATAATAATACCCCGATTATCGATACTGAACCTATCCATTTGCTTGTCCCTCGTGATCCACTTAGCTACTTAGCCGAAATCTCCAACTTTAGTTCTGGAGAGGCTTTTTGGGAACATTATTTTGAGAAAAACTATATTAAGGATACCGAAATTGACCATTTTGGTGCTGTTACTTTGGCCATGAGTTCTCTCAGAGAACAACAGATTTTATCATCTTTAGATGAAGAAAATGTCTATCGTGAAGCTTATATGCGTGAAATTATTCGGAAAGCACAAAATGAATTATTTAGCAATATCGTCGTGATTTGCGGGGCTTGGCACGCACCAGTATTACAAGAATTGAATAAATCTGCAAAGGCAGATACAAAGATTTTAAAGGCTTTGCCCAAAACTAAAATCAAAGTATTGGCAACTTGGATTCCATGGACAAATCAACGACTATCGATACAATCGGGTTATGGGGCAGGTATTCATTCACCAGGATGGTTTGAGCATCTCTGGAAAACGCCCCATGAATATGATTTACGTTGGCTGACCAAAGTAGCAGAAGTTTTCAGAAAAAAGAATGTAGATATTTCTACTGCTCATATCATTGAAGCTGTTCGCTTGGCAGAAAATTTGGCAGCCTTACGGAACTTTTCTAAGCCCAGTTTAGAAGAACTCAATGAAGCCGTTTTGGCCGTTATGTGCATGGGTGATAAAATCATGCTGAATTTAGTACGAGAGCAACTAATTATAGGGAAAAAATTAGGCAAAGTACCTTCTGATATTCCAAAGGTACCTTTACAAGAAGATTTTGAGCGAATCATCAAATCTCTCCGTTTACCACTGACTGCTAATGCTAAGCAATATGATTTAGATTTACGCAATGAAAATGATTTAAAAAGAAGCATTTTTTTGCACCGGCTGGAGATTCTAGGAATTCCTTGGGCAAAACGAATAGATAGTAGAAGCAAAGGTACTTTCAAAGAATCGTGGAAATTGGAATGGGAACCTGAAATGATGATTTCATTGATTGACAAAGCATTTTTGGGCAATACTATCCAGATAGCTACACAGCAAATTATTGTGAACCAATTATACAATGAAACGTCAGTCGGAAAGGTTGCCGAATTGATTCAGAAAACAATTCCCGCTGAATTATTTGATATTATTGGCGTGCTTTTAAACAAAGTAAACGAGCTTGCTACTATTTCAGCCGACATCATGGATTTAATGTTTGCCTATCCCCCATTAGTACAGGTAAGCCGTTATGGAAACGTTCGTAAAACCGACCTTTCAATGATACAAGGTATTGTCGATAGTCTAATCACTAAAATATCCATTGGCTTGTCTAATGCTTGTTATGGATTAGACGAAGCCAATGCTGAGAATATGTTTCTTAAAATCGGACAAGTAAACGACGCCGTTCTATTGAGTGACAAACCTGAGATAGACCAAATATGGATGGATGCGTTGAGTAAGTTATTAGATAAATCAGGTGTAAACCAACTCATAAAAGGCTGTACCTGTCGCTTATTATTAGATGCACAATATCTTTCAGAAGACGAAACAGACAGACAATTATCTTATTCATTATCAGTCAATAATGAACCCATAGAAGTAGCAGCATGGATTGAAGGGTTTTTAAGGGGTAGTGGAATGATTTTGATTTACGACCATAAATTATGGAACCTAATTTATCGTTGGGTAGATCAAATTAAGGAAGAAGTTTTCATGGAATTATTACCCATTTTGCGTAGAACATTTTCCAAATTTGAATATGCTGAACGCCGCCAAATTGGTGAAAAAGCAAAAGAAGGAATTATTACGCAAGATTATACGAAAGCATCCAAGATAGGGCAAGAATTAGACAAAAAACGAGCAGAAATGGTTTTGCCTGTGTTGGAAATGTTGTTATTCTAAACGTGAAGAAAATACTAAACATTATTAACAATGAATGAAGAGCAAAAAGGCAATAGTTTAACTGAACAAGAACAAAGACTAGAGCTTCTAAAAGTTAGAAATATTATTTCGGGGTACTCGTGGGTTAATACTAATCAAAAGAGCCTCACGAATGCTGTTTTTGATTATTTATTAGGTTTAGATTCTTTTCCTCAAGGTATTATTTATGGCACCATTTCAAATTATATTATTCCGAATAAAATCATAGAAGCAATAAATCCATTAGATGCTCTGACAGATATTGATGATAGATTTTTTAACCTTGTAACATCTTATTGGATCATGGGGGAGGGATTAATGATTCAATATTTAGTGAAATATATTCCTTTTGAAAATGGAGTAAATTTGATTGATTTATTATCATTAAAACTTTCAGGATATCAAGTTTCCATTAGCAAAAATAATCTATTAAGGAGTTTATTGTATAAAGGGGGTAATGTATTACGGAATGGAGAACGCTTAACTTCTGGTGGAATCTTTGTCAAAGAACAAATAACCAATGACTTTAATAATGCCTATCAAGTACCTTTTCAAGATAATAAAGAACATATTTTTTGGGATTTTTTATTTTTTGCCAATCCTAATCTTGCGGAACAGCATATTGAAAGGTTTTTTGCATCAAATTGTAAGATTGCAGATACGTTATTGGTAATAAAAATTCTATTAGAGAAGAATACAGAAAAATATTATCCTCAGATAATAGCCTTTCTCAATGAGAAAAAGAATGCTAATTTACTTGCTTCTTGTTTTGGTCTTTTAGAGGAATATGCTCCAAAACATTTTGAAGAAGATGAGCTAGAGCTTGCAAAAAAATATTTTGAATTTGGGTATAGCTTTTATTTTCACGAAACAATAAGTATAGACCCATTTTCTGTGTCGTTAAAAATTATTTTGAAGCACTGTAAATCTTCAGAGGATTTCCTTACAAATTACCCTAAAAAAGGATTAGCAATTACTTTATCGGAAAAATATCTCATGCTAATATTTGAGGCTTATGGCGACAAAAGTCAAATTATATTTGAAGAATTATTTGAAAACCATATTTCTGAGAAAAGTAATAATAAAGCAATTTTTGAATTTATTGCGAAATTCAACTTCAATCATCTCATTCCCAAACTCCTTGTTTTTGTAAGGAGTGATAATAGAACATGCCGAGATCAAACCGTAATTCTATTAGCAAAACTTGGCGACCAAATTATACCTGAGGCAGTGAATTTGTTAGAGGAGAAAAATATCGAGAAACGGAAATCTGGAGCAAAAATTTTATCTTTAATCAAATCTGAAAAAGCCCAAGAAATTTTAACAAATGTTATTGATACAGAGAAAAATGATGATACTCGTGACACCATGTTAGAAGGTATAGTAGCCATTATTTCTAATCAAAACACACAAGAAGCTATTCTCCAGAAAGTCCAAAAAGCAAAAGCAAGAGAAAAATTAGAAAAGCCTTTAGAAAGATGGCTAGACGAATCAACACTTCCTGCTATATATTGGAGTAGCTCTAATCAAATAATTGATCTTGAAACAATTAGGTTTTTGTTTTACCGTATGAGTAGAACAAAGGATATTCGTACCGATATTGAAGCCAAGCCATTAATTATGTTGATTGATAGAACGTCGAGTGGTGATTTCGCAAAGGCTTTGATTAAAACGTATTTTGAAAATGGTGCAGATGCAAAGTACAAATTTTGTTTAACCTTGGGTGGGCTTTTAGGAGACGATGAAGTAATCAACTTATTCAGCCAAAAAGTGATTGAATTTGCTGAAACAAGTAGAGGGAAGATGGCAGAATATACTGTGAAGGCACTAGCATTACAAGGTTCAACAAAGGCTTTGAGAGCTGTTGAGTTTTTTTCCAGAAAGTATAAAGCTAAAAATAAAAATATTGGAGCGGCCGCTAATGAATCTTTTATACTTGTTGCTGAAGAATTGGGTATTACTCCTTATGATTTGGCCGATTCAATTATTCCCAATTTTGGTTTTGATGGATTGTTTAGACGATTTGAAGTTGGAGATGAAGTTTTTCGTGCTTTTATTAATACTGATTTTAAAATCATGTTTTTCAATGAAGACAATAAATTATTGAAATCCCCTCCCAAGGGCATCAATAAAGAATTGGCAGAAGAACTAAAAGAAGTTTCAAAAGAAATCAAGGATATTGTAAAATCTCAATCTAATCGATTAGAACAATACTTAATCATTCAACGAAAATGGTCTTCTGAAAAATGGCAAAGCTTTTTCCTAGAAAATCCAATCATGTTTGTATACGCAGTCCGACTGATTTGGGGCGCTTATAATTCATCAGGAGAATTACTATTTACTTTTCGATGTGAGCAAGACCAAACACTTATTAATGAAGATGGCGATGAGATAGAATTATTACCAGTATTGCAAATTGGAATGGTACATCCAATTTCACTTTCATCTCAAAGTATTGATTTTTGGAGTAGTAGTCTTTATGATGCTAACCTTATGCCTATTTTCCCACAACTTAACAGAATGGTAGTATTGTTAAAAGAGGAAGATCGTTCATTGAAAATGAGCGAAGAGTTTAGCAATGTCAAACTTGGAGGCTATTCTTTTGTAAACAAAATGGATAAATTAGGTTGGATTCGAGGGTCGGTAGTAGATGCTGGTGGAATAGCCAGTTATTACAAAGACTTTTCAGAAGCAGGAATTACTGCTATCATCATACAAAAAGGAATGATTGGCATAGGCTATCTTGAAGAAAATGCTGAATTAGGAAGTTTAATGTTTGTTCACAAAGGGAAAGTTGCATTTGGAAGTTATGTTTATGACGAGCCAGAAAATATCTACGATACACGTCTAATTGACTTTGAGAATGTTCCATCAATTGTTTATTCAGAAGTTATGGCAGATATGATTTCATTAAAAGCAATTCAGGTTCAATAATGGAAAACGAAGAACAACTTAAAAAATGGCGGTTAATTCTAGGTGGAGATGAAGCCGATGGTATTGGTTGTCAATTATCTGATTCAGAAATACAGATAGATAAAGCTTTGACTGCTTTATATGATTTCGATAAAAAGCAAAAATTTGATTATACTCAGTCAAAAAGTAAAGGTGGTAGCGAAGGTTCAAGACCAAGTGTTGCTCGTTGGTTGGGCGATATTCGTAGTTATTTCCCACAATCAGTTGTGAAAGTCATGCAAAATGATGCCTTAAAACATCCCGAATTGCAGAGAAAAATGATGCTTGAACCCGAGATTTTAGAGCAAACTACACCCGATGTTCACTTGGTGGCTACGCTGATGGAATTAGGGAAATTAATCCCTGAAAAAACGAAAGATACTGCTCGACGAGTGGTTGAAAAAGTTGTAGATGAATTGATGCAAAAATTAGAACAAAAAACAATTGCAGCTTTGTCTGGTGCATTAAATCGTTCTGTCAGAAATTATCGTCCTCGCTACAATGAAATTGATTGGAATACTACCATTAGAAAAAATCTAAAACATTATCAGCCTGATTATAAAACCATTATCCCAGAAGTAAAAGTAGGTTATGGACGTAAAGCAAAGCGTTCACTCAAAGATATTGTACTTTGTTTAGACCAAAGTGGTTCTATGGGGACATCAGTAGTGTATTCGGGAATTTTTGGAGCGGTGATGGCTTCTTTGCCTAATGTAAAAACCAAGATGGTTGTATTTGACACACAAGTGGCTGACCTTACTGAAGATCTACAAGACCCCGTTGATTTACTTTTTGGCGTGCAATTAGGAGGCGGAACTGATATTAATTTGGCTTTACAGTATTGTCAAGAGATTATCAAAAAACCTGACGATACCATTTTAGTACTGATTACAGATTTATTTGAGGGCGGAAATCTTGAACAGATGAAAAAACGTGCTGTTGCTTTAGTCGAATCGGGCGTTCAAGTGATTTGTTTGTTAGCTCTCAATGATGATGGAAGTCCTTCTTATGAGCCTTCAAATGCTAAATTCTTTTCTCAGCATAATATCCCTGTCTTTGCTTGTACACCTGATATATTTCCCGATTTGATGGCTTCTGCTATCCAGAAAAAAGACTTGTTCCAATGGGCGGGGGAAAATGATATTGTGTTAAAAGGAATTTCATAAGCCAATAAAAGAGCTTTAGAAAAGAAGAGCATTCTTGGTACACACAAAATTCTTTCTTTACACTAAAGCTCTTTTAAATAATTTATCTTCTAATCTTCTTCTAAATAATCCAAATCTTTACCATGTGTTTCAGGAATGGTTAAAATAGAATAGAATGCTAGGGTAAAGCAAATTATGCCAACAATGGCAGCGGCATGAAATACTCCTATTCCTCCTTTCAAATTTGCATAAAGTAAGGTCATCCCGATTACCGTTCCGCGTACCATATTCGGAACAGTTGTTGCGGCTGTTGCTCTAAGGTTTGTTCCAAATTGTTCTGCACCGATAGTAACAAACATTGCCCAATACCCTACTGAGAAACCCATACATATACATAATGTATATAAACCAGAGGCTGTAGAAATACCCGCATAAAGAAAGACAATGCTACAAATCAATGAAAGGATTAATAGAATTGTAACGGCTTTCTTTCTAGATTGTAATACTTGACTTATTACACCACTAGATAAGTCACCTATGGCAAGACCTACATAGCAAAACATAATAGCTTTGCCTGGTTCAATGTTTTCTGGAATGCCCAATTTCTTTCCGAATTCATTGGCAAATGTTGCCAAAATACCTATTACAAACCATGTTGGCATACCAATGGCAATACACTTTAAATATCGTTTTAATCTATTCGCATTTGTAAAAAGAGCGAAGAAATTGCCTTTGCTGACATGTTTATGTTTCTTAGCATTTTCAAACATACCCGATTCAAAAACACTTATTCGCATCAACAAAAGGATAATTCCTAATCCGCCTCCGATAAAATAAGCATTACGCCATCCCCCAAATTGTGTTACGGTAAAATAAGCTGCCACGGCTCCGAACAAACCAACACCAGCGACTAATGACGAGCCTAATGCTCTTAACTCTTTAGGCAATACCTCAGAAACTAATGTAATGCCTGCTCCTAACTCGCCTGCTAAACCTACGCCTGCTACAAATCTTAAAATAGCGTAAGTAGTAGGGTCTTGAATAAAGCCACAGGCGATATTAGCAATAGAATAAGTAATGATTGACCCAAACAATACAGATAACCTACCTCTTTTATCACCTAAAACGCCCCATAAAATTCCGCCGATTAATAATCCCCCCATTTGCCAATTAAGGATATCTTTTCCGACCGAGGAGATTTCTTCTTCATTCAATCCTAAATCTCGTAAACTTGAAACTCGAACAATGCCAAATAGAAGGAGGTCATAGATATCTACAAAATAACCTAAAGAGGCCACAATCACTGGGATACTTAAAAGATGTTGTAAAGGAGTTTTTGAAAGCGTGGTAGTCATATTCAATTTGTTAAAAACGGGTTTGTTACAAAAATCGTAAGGAAAAATAATCAATCCTATTTTATTTTCAACATTTATAGCACTAGTCTGATTTTATATATGATTTTAATCAGACTTATCTGTAGATAATATCATACCCCACAGCAACTTATATATAGTAATATTGTACAGACAATTTATAATAAGTATTTTTTTGTTACTCTTTTCAATCAATTTACGACTAACATCTTTGAAATATCGTATGTATTATTAAAAG
>NZ_JBWKYN010000018.1:0-45946 GCF_059423785.1 Arcicella sp. GW458-12-2-14-TSB2
GGAAAAAAAGATTCTTTGATGATTCTCTAATGAAATTCCCTTATTTTTATAAGAATCAAATTTCATCAAAATCCCTCATCATGAACAAACTATACGTTACCTTTATTGCCTTACTTTTTTCTATCCATTCCCTTTTTGCTCAGGATATTCCTAAAATTTTAGCGTTAAAAGATAGAGCCGTTTTGCAAGACCAATTGTTGGAAGAACGTTTTAAAACCTTGTTGCCTTCATTAATGCGAAAACAAGGTATTGATATGTGGTTAATCATTGCTCGTGAATATAATGAAGACCCTATTATTAAAACGATGTTGCCATCTACTTGGCTGAATGCTCGCCGAAGAACGATTTTGTTAATTTACGATAAAGGTGAAAAAGAAGGCTTGGAATGTTTGGCCGTTGCTCGCTATAATGTTGGGACAATTTTTAAATCTGCTTGGAAACCCGATGAAGAACCTAATCAATGGAAACGTCTTTCTGCGTTGATTGAGGAACGAAACCCTAAGAAAATTGCGATTGATGTTTCAGAACAATATGCACATTCTGATGGTTTATCACATTCTGAACATGAGGGTTTGGTACAAAGTCTATCCAAAAAAAGTCAAGACAAATTGGTTTCTAGTGAAAAACTCGCTGTTGGTTGGCTAGAAAGCAGAACGCCTCGTGAGATAGCTCTTTACGAAACCCTTGACCGCATTACACATCAAATTATAGCAGAGGCATTCTCTGAGAAAGTAATCGTTCCAGGAGTTACTACTACTGAAGATGTAGTTTGGTATCTCCGTGAAAGAGTAGCCGAATTAAAACTAGATACTTGGTTTCATCCAACGGTGGATGTTCAGCGACCCGACCCTGACAAAACTAATTGGCCTTACGACCGTCGCCCAGCGGAGGATGTAATACTGCCAGGAGATTTATTACATTGTGATTTTGGCATTACTTATCTTCGGTTGAATACTGATGTTCAAGAATTAGCTTATGTATTACGTCCTGAAGAGGTAGAACTTCCTGAATATTTAAGAAAAGCTTTGGTGGCTGGAAATCATTTACAGGATATTATGACGGGCTTCTTTAAAGTGGGCATGACAGGCAATCAAATTCTAGCATTATCCCTCCGCAAAGCAGAACAAGATGGTCTGGTGGCTCAAATATATTCTCACCCAGTAGGCTATCACGGTCATGCAGCAGGAACAACTATTGGTATGTGGGATATGCAAGGGGGCGTTCCGGGGAATGGTGAATATCCTTTGAATGAAAACACTGCTTATGCCATAGAGCTAAACGCTAAAGTAAAAATTCCAGAATGGGGAAATAAAGAAGTGAGAGTAATGCTAGAGGAACAAGGGATTTTTATCAATGGAAAAGTACATTATATCGACGGGCGACAAAAACAAATTCTGACAATTCCTCGAAGAGATAAAATTCAACATTTAGGACAGTGAATTATTGAGTGATTGAGTGAGTTGCGAATTAGTGATTGTTTTCAATTGTTAGTTAGCGAGTTGTGAATTAGTGATTATTTCCAATTGTTAGTTAGTAAGTTGAGAGTTAGTGATTATTCTTAATTGTTAGTTAGTGAGTTTCGAGTTAGTGATTATTTTCTAGTGATTAGTTAGGGTGTTAGCGATTGCTCTTAAAAATAAATAGCTAAGCTTTAACCGAAAGCTGACATCCGACATCTGAAAGCCGAAGTCTAAAAGCAAAAAAAGCCTACAGCTTATAGCCTAAAGCATATAGCTGCATAAAAACCAAAACTGTCTGATTACCGACATCTACCATTTCCACAATATGCGTAAGTTTGTGATATGAATAAAATACAATTACCCCTTTGGCTCATTAAACTTACGAATTTTGAATATTGGACATGGTGGATGTTTTATATTCCACTACTCCCTTATTGGCTTTACCAAGCTACTCGTACTCGCTCGCTTACTTTTTTTACCAATGCCGACCCTTGTATTGACTATGGGGGTTTCTTTGGTGAAAGCAAAATTGAGATTCTTAACCAAATTCCTGCGGAATTTCTGCCTACTTATTTCTTTGTATCAAAAGGGACTTCATTAGCCAGTATTCAACAACAATTGATAGCAAATAAGCTTGAGTTTCCCATCATTTGCAAGCCAAACGTAGGAGAAAGAGGGTCGCAGGTAGAAAAAATAGCTGATGTTACATCACTTGAAAAATACCTGCAATCTGTTCAAGAAGATTTCATTATTCAAGAATTTATCACTTTTGATATTGAATTAGGAGTGCTCTATTATCGTTATCCCAACCAACCCAAAGGTCAAGTAAGCTCTATTACCCGAAAAGAATTTCTTTCAGTAACAGGAGATGGTGAATCAAGCATTGAAGAATTGATGCAAGCAAATACACGTGCCAGATTTCAATTAGAAAATATGCGTATACGTTTGGGCGAAAAAATAAAAGAGGTAATCCCAGCAGGACAAAAACGTTTACTAGAGCCAATTGGCAACCATTGTAGAGGTACAAAGTTTTTAGATAACAACTTCTTGATTAATGAAAAAATTAACCAAGTTTTTGATAAAATTGCCTTACCCATTGATGGCTTTCATTACGGTCGTTTTGATATGAAAGTAAAATCCATTGAAGACTTATACGAAGGACAAAATATCAAAATTATGGAGTTAAATGGTGTCAGCTCAGAACCTGGACATATCTATGACCCCACTAATACAGTTTGGAATGCCTACCGTGATTTAGCCAAACACTGGAAAATTATCGCAGATATTTCTATTCAACAGCAAGCTAATGGAATTATGCCTGTTCCAACTAAAATTATTTGGCGTGTGGCTCGTGACCATTTTGCTTAGAGTAATTTATTCACCAAATAATATTTTGATGCTCTACCTGTCTTTAATCCTTAAAGGATACTGCTTGGTTCTTCAAAAGCTATTTTAAGCTTTATCTTCAATAATCCACTAAGCCCAATTAAACAGATATTTTGTTTTACCTTTGTGGTATGGAAACCAATCAGACAACACAACAAATTCTTCAAAACTTGGGGATTGAAGCTTTGAATCCGATGCAAGAAGCGGCTCAAAAAGCTATCGTTGAAGACAATAATGTACTTTTAATATCACCTACAGGTTCTGGAAAAACCATTGGTTTTTTAATGCCTATTTTGCAATTATTAAAGCCTGATGTTCCTTCTGTACAGTGTTTAATTCTTACTCCATCACGTGAATTAGCTTTACAAATCGAACAGGTTTGGAAGAAAATGTCAACGGGCTATAAAGTAAATGTTTGCTATGGCGGACATGATGTTGGTACTGAAATTAAAAATTTAAGTAATCCGCCAGCAGTATTAATTGGTACTCCTGGGCGAATTGCCGACCATATAACACGTAGGTCTTTTAACCTAGACGGTATCAAAACGTTAGTATTAGATGAATTTGATAAATCGCTAGACCTTGGCTTTCATGAGCAAATGTCTTTTATCATTGGTGGTTTACGAAAACTCAATAAAAGAGTATTGGTATCGGCTACTAAAGGCATCAAAATTCCTGAGTTTACAGGCGTTTCTTCTCCTACTTTATTGAATTTTATCCCAGAGGATAAAGTAGCCGAGGGCTTAGTAATGAAAGTGGTTATTTCAGAACAAAAAGATAAAATTGATGCATTATTCAATCTCCTTTGTTCAATTAATTCTGAATCTGCCTTGATTTTTTTAAATCATAGAGATGCCGCTGAACGTACTTGTGAGCTACTCCAAGATATGGGGATTTATGCTATTTTTTATCATGGTGGAATGGACCAAGACGACCGTGAGCGTGCTTTGATTCAATTTAGAAATGGTAGTGTTCGTTATTTAGTTACGACCGACTTAGCGGCTAGAGGCTTGGATATTCCTGAGATGAAACACGTAATTCATTATCATCTGCCCTTACAGGCTCATGAGTTTATTCATAGAAACGGAAGAACGGCACGTATGAATGCGGAAGGTACGGCCTATTTAATTTTCTCTCGTAATGAACATCGTCCGAGCTATGTAGATGATTCTTTAGAAGAATTAGAAGTGCCAGAAAATAACCCTCTACCCCAAGCTCCTGAGTTTCTGACAATTTATATTAGTGGAGGCAAGAAGAACAAACTCAACAAGGTTGACATCGTCGGGTTTTTCTCTCAAAAAGGCAAATTAGAAAAAGGTGATTTAGGGCTCATCGAAGTAAAAGATTTTACTTCTTTTGCTGCCGTGAAAAAAGATAAGGTAAAAGAATTATTACAAACCGTTCGTGATGAAAAAATGAAAGGTAAGAAGTATAAGATTGAAGTGGCTAGATGATATTGATGGATTTGTAGACTTTAGGACTGGAGGACTTTAAGAAAAAGATTTCCTATCTCTGTTAATCTTTACAAACAAATATTTTGAAATTATTTACTTGTACTTTTAGTCTTCAAGTCCCAAAGTCTTTTAGTCATTTTTCAAAAACTATTCAACATTGAACAATCCTAAAGTTTTTTTAATAACCCCTCCTTTTACGCAATTGAATACGCCGTATCCAGCTACCGCGTATATAAAGGGTTTTTTGAATACTAAACATATTATTTCTAATCAGGCTGATTTAGGAATTGAAGTCATATTAAGCCTTTTTTCAAAAGAAGGGTTATTGAATCTGTTTGCCCAAATTGAAAGTCAAACACTACCATTATCAGACAATTCTCAACGTATTATAGCTCTTAAAGATCACTATATCCATACTATTGATGCAGTAATCCTTTTTTTACAAGGAAAGAATCCTACTTTATCTCATTTAATTTGCCAAGAAGATTTTTTGCCCGAAGCCAGTCGCTTTGCTCAATTAGAAGAACTAGATTGGGCTTTTGGAACAATGGGAACCCAAGATAAAGCAAAGCATTTTGCTACACTTTACCTTGAAGATATTTCTGATATTATTGTTGAATGCGTTGATGCACATTTTGGCTTTAGCCGTTATGCCGAACGGTTAGGTCGCTCTGCCAATAGTTTTGATGAATTATATGAGGCATTATCGCAAGAATACACTTACATAGATGAATTGCTGATTAAGATTTTAGCGACTAGAATGGTCGATTTTAATCCTAATTTGGTAGCGATTACAGTACCTTTTCCGGGTAATTTATACAGTGCTTTTCGTTGTGGGCAATGGATTAAGAAACATTTTCCATCAGTAAAAATTGCCATGGGCGGAGGTTTCCCGAATACAGAATTACGTTCGCTTTCTGATAAAAGGGTATTCGAGTTTTTTGATTTTATTACCTTAGACGACGGTGAAGCACCTTTGGATAATTTAATAGAACACTTAGAAGGCAAGCGAAAACAAGAAGATTTAAAAAGGACTTTTACTTTAGTAGATGGTGAAGTAAAATATATTAATAATAGCCATACACATGATTACAAACAGTCGGCTGTGGGTACGCCAGACTATGCTGATTTACCTTTAGATAAATACATTTCAGTCATAGAAATTGTTAATCCTATGCACCGAATGTGGAGTGATGGCAGATGGAATAAACTCACGATGGCACATGGTTGCTATTGGGGTAAATGTACTTTCTGCGATATTTCACTGGATTATATCAAGCTTTACGAACCAATCTCTGCCAAAATACTCTGTGATAGAATGGAGGAAATGATGGCTCAGACAGGACAAAATGGTTTTCACTTTGTCGATGAAGCCGCCCCTCCTGCCCTGATGCGTTCTTTGGCTTTAGAGATTATCAGGCGAAAACTGACCGTTACTTGGTGGACAAATATACGTTTTGAGAAAAGCTTTACAGCCGATTTATGTCTATTGTTAAAAGCATCTGGTTGTATAGCCGTTTCGGGTGGTTTAGAAGTAGCCTCTGATAGATTACTAGCATTGATTCAAAAAGGTGTGACAGTAGCCCAAGTTGCCAGAGTAACTCGTAATTTTACCGAAGCAGGCATTATGGTGCATTCATATTTGATGTACGGATTCCCTACTCAGACGGCACAAGAAACCATTGACTCACTAGAAATGGTACGTCAGATGTTTGAATTGGGCATTTTACAATCTGGCTTTTGGCATCAATTTGCTATGACGGCTCATAGCCCTGTCGGAATGTATCCAGAACAATTCAAGGTTCAGAAAGAGAGTGCTAAAATTGGTAGTTTTGCCAATAACGATATTTTTCATATTGACCCTACTGGCACAGACCACAGCCTATTTAGCGACGGATTGAAAAAATCTCTGTTCAATTTTATGCATGGTATTGGTTTTGACTTAAACCTTAGTCAGTGGTTTGATTTTAAAATACCTAAAACCAAAATACCCAAAAATTATATTGAGCATGCCGTCAATCAAGAGGAGGAGGTTTCTTTAAAACCTAGTAGTAAAATTGTTTGGCTAGGCACAAAACCAACGATTAAGTATATCACTAAAAATCAAAAAGGTAGGCTCTTGAATCTGGCTAGTTTATCTTTTCATGATAAAAAGGAAAGCTTTAATATTGCTGTCGAACAAAAGCAAGGGGAATGGCTAGTTGAAATATTACCATTGATTTCTGTTTCTAATCCAAAAGTTTATACGTTTCAAGAAGTAAAAACACATTACGAAGCGTATGGGCTAGAAGATTTTGAATTATTTTGGTTCAATAAGCCTGTCAATAATCTCCAGAATTTTGGATTATTAACTTTATAATCGTTTTATTAAAACGCCGATAATTTTCAAAACATTGAAGATTTTTAATTTCTTAATAAACTCCAATATTTACATTTCGTTGGCGGCAGTAGCACTAACGGTAGAAACTCAATTGCAATTGGGGATGGCTCCCCAGTGGCACCCTTATTTGTTCATTATCTTTTTTGCTACCTTATTTGATTACAATTTACACCGCCTTGTTACTTTACTGACCAATAAAGAGGCTTTAAATGATGATAAACACAAATGGCTGAAAGAATACTTAAACCTCTTTTATGCCTTAGTAGTATTTTCTGTAATAGGATTTTTAATTGCCGTATTACTTGCTAAAAAAGAGGTTTTAATCACCTTAGCTCCTTTTGCTTTAATTACTTTTTTTTATTCATTACCGATATTCAAAAATCAAAAATACCTTTTCCGATTAAGGGAAATACCTTTCCTAAAAATATTTCTTATATCAATAGTCTGGTCAGCAACTACTATATTATTACCCATCATTCAATCAGGAAGACATTTTGATTCACAGCACGTTAGCATTATGCTTATCGAGCGGTTTTTGTTTGTTTTTGCCATCACTATTCCCTTTGACATTAGAGATATCCATGCCGATATTCAGTCGGGATTAACTACTATTCCGAATTTTATCGGTAGCAAAAAATCATTAGGAATAGCCAATTTCTTAATGATTTCTTTCTTGTTGATTAGTTGTTTTCATTACTCAAATGCACCTTTTCAGTTTATCCTTCCTGCCTTTATCATTTCTGGAATCAGCACTATCTTTTTTTTAAACATTAAATCTATCCAAAATCTTACTTTTTATCATTATGGTATTTTAGATGGAACTATGCTTTTGCAAGGTATTTTAGTTTGGCTCGCACATACAATACTTGTTTAAAACACAAAAGGCTAGATTCAGATGATTGAATCTAGCCTTTTGTGAAAATATTATTTTATGATTAGTCTACTGTACGAATCAAATCTTTTTTAACAGCGGTTTTGGTTTTGCTGATGGTATATGGGATACATCTAGCAACACCGCAGTCACAAGTTACTTTTTGGATGGTTACAGTATGGTCTGAAAAACAATCATTTGCATTAAATACTCGCACGGTATATTGCTGAACAACCGTTGTTGGATTTGGCACATCAGACCTTAACACTCCGTCAGTTGGTATAGCCGTCGAAGTAGCATATAGTTTTCCTCCTGTATAAGTTGCACCTGCACTAATATCATATCTCAAATTTGTACTAAATCCAGTAAGCTTTATCGTTCCATCATTTTTTACAAGGTCTTGGTCACAAGTTGAATTGGTAGACGTGGCAGTAATACCCAGTGCCCTATCAAAAACAACTAAATTAATCATCGTAGTATTAGAGCATAGTCCATTGCTTACTTCTACACTATAAATTCCACCTTGGCTAACTTGAACATTATTAAGCTGTGGACTTTGAATAGAAGAAGTAAAACCATTAGGACCCGTCCAAACATACGTAGAAGTAGCTGGCGTAACCGAAAGAATAACATTTGTACCTGCACAAACTGGTGAAGTCGAAGTTGATATCACAGGGTCAGGAATAGGGCTAAATGTAGCGACAACTGGTGTTCTACTACCTGCTGGCGATTCACAACCACTCACTAAATCTTTACAAGCAACAAAATATGTTTTTGATGCAGTGACTGGTACAGTGAACGGACTACCTCCTCCTAAGATAACTACTGAACTTTGTGAATCATACCAAATAGGGGTATAACTAGGTGCACAAGTAGCTTTTAAATCAAGGCTTCCAGCACCACATATTAATCCTCCTGCCACCGTCGCTGGTAATGGAGCAGCTGGAGTGCTACTCACAGAAATTGTCAATTGTGTTCTATTAGCCGTTGCCACTCCACAATGATTATCATTTGCTTTACAACCCACAAAGAATGAAATGGTTGAGGTAGCATTAAAAATAAAAGTATTCCCCGTACCCAACACAGTTGTTGAAGTTGCCGAATTATACCATTGTGGGATTAAACCAACTGGACAAGTAGCATTCAAGGTGCCAATACCAGGATTACAAAGAACCGACCCGCTTGACGTTGTTACCTTCGAACTAAAATCTAATGTTTTAAATGTCACATCGTTGTAACAAGCATCGCTACCCGACCAAATACGAACAGTATATTTAGTTCCCGGCTTTAAACCAGTAAATGTAAATGATGTTTGTCCAACACTTAACGTTTGGTTAGCCCCTGCGCCAAAAATTGGTGTTGTACCAAAAGTTTCGCCTTCTTTAATACTAGCTTCAATAACCTTTGATGCATTATAAACAAGGTTAGAAATAGTAGCAGTACCGTTGTTGTTAGGCACAAACCCCGTACAAGTTCCAAGCGTAAAGCTAATATCATTTGCAAGGACAGTAGGTGCATCACAACCAGCACATTTTAAGTTACCACATACGAAGGCAATAGATTTACCTTGTTCCCCAGGTTGATAAGCAATCTCAGTCGTAAATGTGTTAGTCGTAACATTAAATTTTGATACACAGTCACCATAAAATGTAGTAATATATAAATTACCATCAGGTCCAAAAGCTAAATCGTACGCCTCTACATCTCCTACTGTTCCAGTGATAGAAGGAGTTATAAAATCGAATGAAGCAATCAAAGCCCCAGTTGTTCCATTATAATGGAATAGTTTGTCTGGACCCGTAGTTCCTGAGGCAACTGCCCAAAGAGTACCATCCGCACCAAAATTTAAACCACGATAGTTATATCCACTTGGAGCAGTAGTAAACAATGACGAAGGCCCTGCATAGCTTGAATCTACAGATTCAATTGTACTTAAACCACCTCCTGAAAAATAGTTTGTAGCTACAAATACTCTCCCGTTTGCAGGATTAACAGCTACACCCCACAATCCCACATCTTTATTTGTTAAACGGTTAGTGCTATAAATACCTACTACTGTGTTTGTAGTTGTACTAACCTTTGATACACCTTGATAGCTAGTTACATACAAATATTTTCTATCTGTAGACAATACCACATCTAGTAAATCTTGTCCTGGCACTGGTATAGGTGCCAAGTAGGCTCCTTTGGCTAAATCATACACTAAAATTTCTGATCTAAAACAGCAGGTAGCGATATAGGCTACGTTTTTAGTCGGGTCTACTACGATACCTTCTCCACCTCCGCTAATTGAACAACCCACTGGCCCTGCACCAGTTCCACCAAAAGGGTATATCTCTGAACGACTACCCTGTGTAGCATTTGGCAATTCACTAACAATCATGTAGTATTTATCACATCCGAGAGGTGCATTCTGAGCTTTTAAATAAAAAGAAGAGAGCATCGAACACAACAATATTACCAATGAAGTGATGTTGTTTGGAAAACGAGAGGATTGTATTCTCTCATAAGAAAGTAAAGGTTTTATCACAATATTACGATGAATGTTTTGTTGGAAAAATACGCCTACCTTGGTTATCGGTAAGAAAAGGTCGAATAAAGTCTGATTGACTTTACTTAGCCATAATTTAAAATTGTTCATCATTTTATATTTGTATTTTTTCAAGTAATATATTTATCAAATTAGATTAAGCTTATTTTTGAACTTTATTCCAAGGTAATGAATTGATATTCTTTCCTACCTTTTTACCTTCTGCTAAACCGACTTCATTATCTTGTCGGGTATGAATTCCTCCATATAAACGCGACATAGCAGATTCTTCGGCGGCAGCCCAAAAGGATTTAAAACTTCTTGCTTTATAGTCTGTATTCCTCTCTGCATCTCTAGGTCTTCCTACGTGCGAATCATCAACGAAACTAAAATTTGGTCCATATAAATCTGTCAAAATAGTGGCCGTTGATGCACTTTGAACAGCATGCCCAGAATAATAAGCTGGGAAAGGGGGTTCAGGCCAATATAAATCCCAAAGGGTATCAATGTTGAAATAAATAAAAGAATATGGCCGTTGAGCATTATAAATATATTTTGTTTTCCAACAATTAATAAATGAATCAGCCACACCCATTCCAACTCTAGCATACGTTTCAGCCGCTTTAAATAAATCTGGTTTTGCCCCTTGTACAGCAAAATTAGCAATGTTATATGAATGTCCGGGTGGCGAAAATGTTTCCGAAGGGTCGTCTCCCCACCAGTTGGCTATTTCTTTTTCCTCCTGCGTCAATGTCTTCCGTTTCATATAAACCTCATACATATAAGCATAGTATTTTGAATCAGGCCTATAGTCGTAACCAATCATTGTTGGAATTGGCAATACGCCATTTAATGGTGCAAAGGTTCTGTTTTTGCCCCAATATGGATGTAAAGGAAGAGGAATCTTTGATTGCCCTTTAACGGGCGCTTTCCATAAGCCTTTACCTACAGGCACTTTATAAGATGTATCAAAATTCCTTTTATATCCTTCATGACCTCCGTCTGATTTCGACCATTCGAAAATTGCCTGAGCCACAGATAAACCAAAAGCTTTTGAACGTTCAGCTACTTTTTCATCAGTTGTTTTAAGCTCATTGTTATAAATAGCAGTCTCTAAAGAATCTATTGCATTAATGTTTTTCTTAGCAGATTGTTGATATAATTGTTTCAAAAGAAAGGCTTGCCCTGCATTTAGTGATAATACCCAATTGTAAGTCTGCCCAATTGTAGGTTTAGGTAAGTTATTTAATCCTTGTAATTTCCCTGCTAATGAATTTTTCCCAACTGCCCCTGCCACTACACATTCATACATGGTTAAACCTAAATACCCCAAAGAACGTGAGCCATAAGTAGGCGAACCTCCGGGTGTATTTTTCATCGTTGTCAAAGCCATTTTTCCCCATAGAAGAGCTACTTCAGAAGAGACAACTTTTTTTACAGGCTCACTTGTTTGCACTTTATTTTTTGTTGCTTGACCTTGAACACTCGAATAGGACAAACAAAGAATCGACACAAATATAAAAGCTTTTATTAGTCTCTTGTCATAGAATATTTCTTGCTTAATAGGCAAGCACAATGAATTAGTATTAACGTATATATGCTTATTAATTAGGTAAAAAATCATATTTTAAATTATCAACAGAAGAATTTCCAACAAAACAGCATTAGCTAACTGCTAATACAAACTCATTTAAATCATCAAAAGTTATTAAAGTAACGTAGAATTTATTTATCAATTGATAAAAAGCAACTAAAACCATGCCAAATTATTGGCAAATTCGCAATAAAACCTATTCAATTCTTCATTTTAGTGTTTTATTATTAAAATACCCTAAGCATTTATAGAATTATCTATTCAATTTGAGAATTCTAAGACCCACTGATAAAAAAAAGTCCCTTTACTTATTCAGTAAAGGGACTTGCAATATTAATATAATGGATTTTGAATCAGATTGCTATTTTTATTCAGCTCTTCTAACTTTATAGGCAAAAAGTAAGCCCTATCTTTCCAGTTCCTATCTTGTATATCTATCACTTTATAGTTAGGAGTACTTGATGTTGTTTTATCTGGATTTAATGGATACCTAATCTCTATCCCTTTGGCATTATCAAAAGTAGTAGGCGCTATCATCCATCGGCGAACATCAAAGAAACGATGATCTTCAAAAGCCAACTCTACCCTCCTTTCATTTCTATAACGCTCTGACAACGCTTGCCCGCTTTCAGTTATATCTGGCATCCCTGCTCTTTTACGAATCATATTCAAGTATTGGCGAGCTTCGGCATCTTGCCCTAAACCGATACAAGCTTCTACATAATTCAAAATCACTTCGGTATATCTAATATATCTCCAAGGATAATCTTGTTTTACGTATTGAGCATCAATCGTCTGATCAATAAACTTTCGAAGATAATATCCAGAATAAGTACCATTCCAGTCTTCAATAGGGCCTTTCCGCGTATCTAGGCCAGCCACAACATCCACAGCATTAGACGTCGCGTTCCATTTTTCCCAAAAACCCACCTGTATTACTCCTTTAGGGTCTGATGCTGTTACATCTGAGGGACGTTTACGCCACTGAACGCCTTCATAAAGGATAGTAGCATAAAAACGTGGATCACGATTTTTGTATGGATTTTTAGCCTGTGTTGTATTTAACCAACTAAACTTAGAGCCGTCTTTCATTTCATAGGCATCTACCAGTTGCTGTAATGGCGTATTGCTTCCCCAACCATGATAACCATTAGGATTATTAAACAAACCGGGGTTATACCCATCCCAACTATCTTCTGTTTTAGGCAAAAAGAATCTTACGAAAATATCTTCTACGTTTTCTTTCATCAAAAACATTTCTCCATAGTTTTTTGCAGTGGAGTCACCTGCTGAGGGGTTGCCTTTGTAAATACTATACGCACCTAAATCGATTACAGCTTTCGCTGCGTTCTTAGCAGCTAACCATCTTGCATTGCGGTCACCACCAACATAACCAATCAATTCTGGATGTGTATAACTTCCTGCCCAAGTAGGTGCTTTATTGTACAAATCACTTGCTGCATGCAATAATACTCTGGCTTTTAGTGCCAAAGCAGCCCCTTTGGTAGCCCTGCCTTTATCGGCTCCAGTGTTTGCCAATAATAAGTTTTGTGCTGCTTTATCGCAATCGTCAACAATAAATTTGATACAATTTTCATAGGTATCTCTAGGGGGAGTAAAATCATCAGACAATTTGTAAGCTTTCGTAATAATAGGCACACCACCGTAAACTGATACAAGATTATGATATAAATAGGCTCTTAGGAAATATACTTCTCCTATCAATCTTTTCTTTGTATCAGCGTTATCAAAGGGTGTACTTTCTATTTTTTCAAGAAAAAGATTGCAGGCACGTATATACTTGTATACGTTTGCCCAAATCATCCCTTTGTAGCGATTGCCCGACCAGAAATCCCAAACCGAATAGTCACTGGCTGTGACTAAACATTTAGTAACGTTGCTACTTCCAAAATCAGCATTATACATCGACTCATCGCTCAATGATGCCATCATCATATTACTGAAACCATGCGGAATGCCTAAATAAATATTATTGACGAAAGTAGTTACCAAGGCTTGGTCTTTCCAAACGGCATCTTCTGAAAACTGATCTAAAGGCTGAAGATCAAGGTCAGTTTTACACGAAATAGTGTTAAGAAGCACTAAGGCAGTTGTAAGTAAAATATATATTGTTTTTTTCATCTGATTAAATGTTTATGTAATTCCTGCAATGAGTGTTGATTAATCAGCACTCACCAAGAATTATTTGATCTTCAAGAATCAAAATTTAGAATGTAAACGAAAGCCCTGTATTAAGCACTTTTTGAAGTGGATAACCTTGTCCGCTTCCGCTTCCCATTTCTGGGTCAAAGTCTTTATAGTCTGGACTGAACGTCCATAAGTTAAGACCACTCACATAAATTCTCGCTCCTTCTAAACCTAGTTTTTGACTTAGTTTTTTTGGAAGAGAATATCCAAATTGAATGTTTTTCAAACGGATATAATCAGTGTTTTTCAAGAAATAGGTATTTCTATTACTTACCCAATATTCATTACTACGGTTGAAAGTTCTTGGGCCACTAGCATTTGGATTCTCGGGCGTCCAACGTTCGTTATAAAAACTTTTCAAGAAATTACCAATTTCACCCGACTCTGTAGAGATATAATTCACTGCCCCAAAAGCTCCTTGAAACAAAATGCTCAGGTCAAATTGCTTATAGCGAAGATTAGCCGAAAAGCCCGTTGTAAAGCGTGGAATATTACTTTTAGTATTTCTTATACGGTCGTTTCCATCAATTTTACCATCTTTGTTCACATCCTCAAAAATCACATCACCCGGTCTGGCATTATCCCAATGTGGGTAAGCATCCACCGATGCCTGATCTTTAAAAATACCAATAGCATTATAATACAAATCTGCCGTAGGATTTTTGGGGTCAGTAGGAATAGGATATCCTGTAGTTTTTTGATAGTCTGGCGCACCGGGTGCTTCATCCCAGAATACAATTTTATTTTTTGAATACCCTCCGTTAAAACCAAGCTGATAACTGAAATCTCTTGATTTGTTATGATAATTAATATCAAACTCAAAACCTGTATTCGCTACCTTACCAATATTTTCGCTTGGCAATGTTAGTCCCGTTGATGTTGGTACTGAGGCATTTCTTGGCCACAAAATTTGCGAACGAGTATTGTAGAAGTAATCAGCAGAAAACGATAGTTTATCTTTTAACAATTGCATATCAAACCCTACATTGGCCTGATTGGCTACCTCCCATGTTACGTTTAAGTTAGGAATACGTGTTTCATAAAGGGTTTTGTTTTCTTGGTCTATGCCCAAAATAAGTGGCTGAGGAACCCCTCCGCTATTGGCAAAGAAACCATAAGAAGAAAGATATTGCCATTCTGCGATACGGTCGTTACCAGTTTGTCCCCACGATGCCCTCAACTTCATGTTATCAATAAATGACACCTTATCTTTCCAGAATTCTTCTTCTGATAATCTCCATCCTAAAGAAACACCAGGGAAGAAACCATATCGTTTGTCGGCAGGAAAAATGTATGAGCCATCATAACGCCATACAAATTCGGCTAAATATTTTTCTTTATAGTTGTAGTTTACACGACCAAAAAAGTTTCTACGTGCATTCTGTGAAGCTGACCCATTATTGTCTTTCTGTAAATCTCCTCCTGCAAAAAGTTGGTCAATTGCCGTCGAAACAAAGTATCTACGGTAGGCAGAAAATTTGTCCATTTGTCCAGAACGCGTCTCAGTACCAACCATAAACTTCATATAATGATGACTCCCAATCTGTCTTTCATAGTTCAGAATTGAGTTCATCAAAATACTATGATTATCCTCCATTTGTTCTGTTAAACGAGCATCATCAAAGCCTTTTTTACCTTTTACTAACACAGGTTTACCACTAGCATCAACCGTCTGACCATCCCAAGAATACAAATACCAAGGAGTTTCAAATCTCTTATCAAAACGTAGCCCTTTGTCTATACTGGCAGTAGTCAAGAAAGATAAACCTTTCACCCAAGGAATCTGAATATTCAGTTTCATATTACTATTTAGGTAATACCACTTATCTCTATCATATCCTGTAGCATCAGTACTTACTACTGCTGGATTATCACCATATTCAATATCTGGACCAGGGGTTCCGTCTGGCCAATAAGCAGGCAAATTAGGTTTGCCACGCATCACCATTCTAAAAATACTTCCAGCATTACGTGTAGGATAATTTCTATCTTCCATTCTTCCAGAAACATCAAACCCAAAACTTATATTTTTACTAATTTTGGCATCTATATTACTCCTAAAATCATATTGATTGTATTTTGTACCACTGTTTTTATAGTAACCGTCTTGGCTTTTAGCACCGAACGACACAAAGTATTTAAAGTTATCACTCCCACCAGCAATACCAATGTTGGCATAGTTTTGTGAAGAAGATGGTTTTAATACAGCCCCAAACCAATCAGTATTAGGATAACGCCAAGGGTCAGAACCATCTCTAAATTTTTGCACTTCTTGTGCCGTGAATCTACCTGTTCTATTTGCATAAGCATCTATTTCATTGAGCATAGTAGCATACTCTGCTGCATTTGCCATCGCTGGCAAGCGGGTAGGCTGTCCAAAACCTTGATTAAGGTTAAAAGTAATCGTTGGCTTACCACTTGCTCCCCTTTTAGTAGTTACTAAAATAACGCCATTGGCAGCCTGAGCACCATAAATTGCCGCAGAGGCATCTTTCAAGATGGTTATACTTTCTATCGTACTTGGGTCTAATCTTTCAAGCGAACGACCAGGTACACCATCTACTACCACCAACGGACTGCTATCTCCTAGTGTGTTTACGCCCCTGATACGTAATGTTGCACCATCGTATCCTGGTTCACCACTTGATGTTACAGCGACTAGCCCTGGCAAACGCCCAACTAAGCTATTACTGACATTCATAGAGGGAGATTGTACTACCTCTGAACCTTTTACAGATACTACAGAGCCAGTTACGGTTACTTTTTTCTCAGTACCATACCCCACGACTACTACTTCATCAAGCGACTGTGCATCAGTCGACAACGTGATATTTAGTATTGATTTACCACCTACCACTACTTCTCTCTTTTGAAAACCAATTGAGCTGAAAATCAAGACGGCGTTATTATCAGGTACAGATATTTTGTATTGCCCTTTAGCATCGGTAATGGCTCCTCGCTGGGTACCTTTAATTAGGATGTTAACACCCGGCAATACCTGCCCCGTTTCGTCAGTAACGGTTCCTGTTATAGTTTGCTCTAAAATCTCAATACTCAATATATCATCATTTTCTTGGAGCGTATTGGTTGTAGAGGAGCTCCCAGTAGAACGATTGATGATAACCATTTTACCAGAAATCTCATAAGTTAGATGAAGAGGTTTAAACAGATTATCAAAAATTTTTGATAATTGAGCATTTTGAAAATCAACACTAATTTTTCTGTTTGATTGGATAAGCTTTGAGCTAAAAACAAACTTTACATCTGTTTGTTTTTCAATTTGGGTTAGTACACTTCTCATGCCTAACTCCTGAGCTTGCAATGTTACTCGTTGACTTAGAACATTTTGGGCATTAGTATTACTCGCAAAAGTGGAGCTCATAAGCCCGATTGCAAGAAAAACTTGAGTGAGTGTAATTTTCATAGCCGTAAGTAGTAACTTATGGATTTGTAATGTTTTTTTCATACATTTGGAGATGTTTTGTTTAGGTTGAATTTGAGCAAAACAATTCCCGCACTTTACCTAGTAAAGTGTTCATTGGCTGTAACCAAAAAGGGAATTTCAAGGTCGGTAATGCGGGAACATTACCGACTTTTTTTGTGGAGTCGGTTTTTAGTGTTTCATCTAGTTAAATAGTCTTGGTTTAATTAAAATTCAATATTTAGTTTAAGGTTTACTTTATTTGCAGCCTTTGCTATAAATTACAATCTGACCATCCAGAATTTCGTAACGAGCCTCTACGCCTTTACAGATAATATCTAGTTTGTCGAATAGTTGTAAGTCGGTTAACGAAGCTGTCAATGGGCAATTGGATAATAGTTCTTCATCAAAAACGATATCAATACTATAAGCTTTTTCTAGGGTTTGTAATACTTCGCTTACAGGCGTATCTTCAAATTCAAATTGTGGTTTTGTATTCTTTTTGATGGTAATTTTAGGTAGTTCAACCAACAATTTATCCATTCTTACTTCTTCGCGAGCATAAACAATCTTTTGATTAGGGGTCAACACTACGCCTTTCAATTCTCTACTTGTAGCTTTTTCTTCAACCCTCGTATCTGATTGGGCAAAGACTGATACTTTCCCTGTTTTTACTTCTACGGTCACTTCCTTTTCTTTGTCATAAGCACGAACAGTAAAACTTGTACCCAACACTTTGGTAATTAAACCATTCGCATACACTAAAAATGGTTTCTCTGGATTCTTAGTTACTTCAAAAAAAGCCTCTCCCGAAAGGTATATTTCACGATTGTTACCCTCAAATTGCTTTAAATAACTAATCTTACTTCCTTTCTTCAGTAGGACTAAACTTCCATCTACTAGCTGAATTGGCAAAGGGCTTTCATGATCGTTCTTTACTTCTATTAGTTTCTCAGGATTAGCAGCAACGTATTTTTCATAAATTCCTTTTGGCTCGTTTATCTGATTCAATAATTGATGATAAGTAATGCCTAAGCCAATGATTATGGCTATTAAAGCAGCTACTTTAAGCCATTGATTTTTGCTCGTGGTGAACCATCTTATTTTTTTAGTCGTATTATTCTCTTGCTCATCAATTTTTGAAACAGTATTTTTTACTAATTCTTCTACCTCTGTTTTTTCTAATGATAGGTCTTTAATAACCAATGCTTTTACAATTGACTTTGCTTTTTCTACTTGAGGTTTTTTTTCTGGATTTGCCTCTAACCATTTTTCCCAAAAGGCATTCACTTCTCTGTTTGGACTTAATACCCAATTTCGGAAATTAACATCCCACACAAAGTCTTCTGTATTGAAGTCACGATAATTTTTCATATAGCTTAATAATACCTTTCTATATAGCGTTAGACATCAATGGTACACAGATACCATAAATTATTAAAAAAAATATAAAAAAAGTTAAATTAATTATTTTGAGATGTATCCAGAACGAAAAAGTCTTTGTCTTCGTCACTTTGAATTAATAGCAATTCTGCGACTAAGCCTACTATTCCTACTCCTAAATCACTTTCATTAATAGCTAGTAAGTCTAAAATTTTCCCAACACATCCTAAGAGCTGATGGTAAGCTTATATCCTTTGCCACGGATATTAAGAATTTTAACCTCTGGGTCAAATTCCAATTTTTTTCTAAGTTTTGATATGAACATATCCAGACTACGCCCCACAATAACACCTTCATCTTCCCATATCTCTTTTTGCAGTCGGCTTCTCTCTATAGTCTCGTTGGGAGACAATGCAAAAATAAGCAATACACGGGTTTCTGTTGCGGTCAGGTCTATTGTCTTTCCATTTATGATGAGCTTACGATTCTTAGCATCGAACAGCACCGAACCTAAAGTTAACAAGTCTGTATTCTGACCGTCAGGTAATGTTCTCTGAGGCTTAGCAGATTTCAAAAAAATAAAACCAACAAGTACTAAAAAGGGCAAACCGCCTAGCAGAAATTCATTCTTAACTGTATTTATGCTCGACGATTTAAATTTAATGTTGATTATGTAACTTGCTCTGGGTTGCTTTCTCCCTATACAGGCTACAATATCGTCTTTTTTATTTTTGGATATAGCATATCCATAGGCTACACTTGAGTTGCTACTGTTCAGAACTTTGACAACATAATCATCTGCGAGCGGGTCTTTGGCCAACAAACGCTGGGTAGTATTTACCAAGGAGTCCGTTTGGAAAGTTAGATCATTTTCAAAGCTGATTTGATATTCATATTCTGCAATCTTTTTTATCGGAAGCACCCTTGACGTACTGTCGCCCGACTGTAAAAGTAGTTCATGTCCGATTCTGCGGAGCAAAATTTCCCTTCTTTCGATAGCAAAGTCGTCACTATCAGTCATACTGAAAGCTACGCAGATTGCAGAAGTAAACAAAAGCAGTATCAATCCAAAGAGGTACTTGCCTTTCCCAGACAGGAGATTTCGGCTATCAAGCATAGTGTCATTTTTTTATTTACAAAGTTTACATTTTTATTTACAATCCAAATCTCTCAATCCGAAAAATATCCAAGTAGATTCGCTGAACCAATTTTGATGGAATATGAAGATGAAAAAACGTCTTAGTAGTTACCAAAAATGAAATAAGGGAGCCGCATTGACTGCTATTAGAACCGTGCCGCTGTCACCAATATTAAAACAAATAAATTATGAAATACATACACATATAAGCTTTGATGTTAATCTCTGTTTTTTACGCCTCTTGTGGACAAAAGCAAAATGAACCACATAAAGATAATATCAATTACGACATCAAAGACACAGTCACTACCTACGGGCCTAACAGAATGGTTCGTAATGTAAAACAAGGCCGAAATGGCACTATTCTGATTGCTGCATCATTTGCTGGTGTTTTTCGATACGATGGAAAAACATTCACTAATCTCGCAAGTAAAATAGGTTCGCGCAGATACTGGAATGTTCTGGAAGATCGACACGGAAACCTTTGGGTCGCTACTTCTGATTCAGGTGTTTATCATTACAATCCCAAGCGGGAATCCTTTCAACATTTTACAACTAGGGAGGGACTTGTCAATAATGGGGTTTTGTCTATTTATGAAGATAGAGCCGGTAATATTTGGTTCGGCACCGGAGGTGGAGCAAGCCGTTATGATGGGAAATTATTTCAAAATTTTACAACGAAAGAAGGACTTTCTAATAATGGCATTCATACTATCCTTGAAGACAGAACTGGGAAATTATGGTTTGGCACAGGTGGCGATGCTTGTTTTTATGATGGAAAAGCATTTACTGTTTTCAGAAATAAAGACGGTAAGGCATTTCACAACGTTTGGTCGATAATAGAAGATAGAAAAGGTAATATTTGGTTCGGTGCGTCGATAATCGAAGATAAAAAAGGCGATACGTTGGTGATTTCTAATGGTCTTTGGCGGTATGACGGCAATAGCTTTACTAAGGTAACGAAAAGGAGTGCTTCTGCCATCATCGAAGATAAAAAAGGAAACATCTGGACTACTGGTCCAGTCAATCCTAATGGGGTTGGTGACTGGACACTTTCCCGTTATGATCAAAAGTCCTTGTACAATAAAAACCCCGCTGTAACCGAGATAATGTCGTTAAATAAAATGCTTTGTGGAATTTTGGAAGCTAACGATGGCAGTATATGGTTTGGCTCTATGAACGGAGTGTATCGTTATGACGGCAAGACCATCAAGGACTTTAGAAGTAAAAAGGATTAGCAATAATCTGTATTGCTGATTTGTAAAATCATTTGTCAATTATTATTAATCAATATAATTACTGTAGTATGAACAACAAGATATCAATCACTTACTTAATTTTAATAATTGCTCCTTTGGTCTTCGGTTGCCGTGGAACTGTAAAAGAGGAAAACGAAAATGTATCGGCAAGCTCCGTATCCTTACATGTTGGGAATGATAAATACATCATGATAGATACGAAAGAAAGTGTTGTAACATGGAAAGGTTCTAATCTAAATGGTTTAAACACTCAAACAGGGTACGTATATATATCAAAAGGAGAATTGATGATTGACAACGGTCAGCTTATGGGTGGTACAGTTGAAATCGACATGAATACAATTGAAGATAAAAACCATGGGAGTGATAATAACCTTGTTAATCACTTAAAAGATCCTGATTTTTTTGAGGTTAAAAAATTCCCCTTTGCTACAATCGTAATTACCAAGGTTGCATTAATAAATGGGGAGAATAAAAATGTTACAGGGAATCTAACGATTAAAGGTATAACACACTCAGTTACTTTCCCAGCCAAAATGGAAGTAAAGGACGGAATTGTCAAAGCGAATGGCAAGATTGTCATTGATAGGACTCTATGGGATGTTCGATATAAATCAGCAAAGTTCTATGATAATTTAGCTAATCAAACTATGTCGGATTCCATTGAATTCTATATTAATATCGTAGCAAAAAAATAAATATCTCTATAGTTTAAGATGAATTGGTTTGGCCCCCCACTAGTTCAAGTGTTAAGCAAAGCGTCATTTGGACTAAATAAGATTCCCGTTTGAAACTGAAATCAGGAAAAGCCACAATCCAAGCTTTAGTCAGTATATGTCTTATACTTAGCAGTCGGAGACTGCAATTTTATTTGTCGTTTTAAGTCGAATAAAGACTTAGAATAGTAAGTTTTCTATGATTTATGGTAGACATAAATACAAAAATATATATTGAAAATAAGCAAAAATTTATGTAGCTTTAAAAAATAAAACAGAACATCAATGTACGAGATAATGAAGTATTGTATTATTATTTGCTCTTTTTTACTAACATTTTCAATAGTTTCAAATAAGAATAAGCAATGGGAAAAATGTGGAAAGATAGAATATTCTTTAACGAAAAGTTCATGGAATGAAGCAGATACCTTTCAATACGGTTATATCAAATATCATATAGTTGATATAGATAAAGATACGCCTTATTCACTAAGGTATAAGATTTTACCTGACCTGAGCAGAGATGTTGTAAAAATACATTCTGGTACATGGATGTGCAACAATAAAATTTATAAAACAAAATGTGAATTAGTTAAAGATTTATCTTTTCGTAAGGAAGATTATTAGAAAATTGACAGATCCTCTCAAATCATCCACAATCCCCACACCTTTAAAATAAGACAGCTCAATGTTTTGTACTTGCTCAGCGATAAAACTTTGGCTCCGTTTAAGTTGATAGCCTGTTCTTGTCCGTGGTCTGTGGCACACAGAACACGGACAAGGAATTAGTAAGTGATGTAGAAAACCCCTACCCACAATCCACATCCACCACAATCCCCACCCCCTTAAAATCCTTAGACAATTCTATATTTTGTACTTGCTCTGCAATAAATGTTTTGGCTCCTTTTAGGTTGATGGCCTTTTCTAATTTTATCAAAATCTCATACAAATACTGATTGCGGACTCTTTCAACTAATGGCTTTTCGGGACCTAAAACTCTTTGTGTCCCTAGTTTTTCGATTAGCTGTAACGCTAATGCCTTCGCCGCTTTTTCAGCATTTGGTTGGTCGATGTGTTTTAATGTAATCTTGATGATGCGCGTAAACGGTGGATATTGAAAATCTTCTCGCTCTTTAATTTCATCTTGATACAAACCTTCATAATCATTTTCAATGATTTGCTTGAGTATCTTTTGTGTTGGGTTATTCGTCTGTATCAACACTTTTCCCTGCGTTCCTCTTCGTCCTGCTCGCCCTGCTACTTGTGTTAACATTTGGAAGGCTCTTTCAGAGGAACGAAAGTCTGGGAAATGAATCATTCGGTCGGCATCAAAAACACAGACAAGACTAACCTTTTCAAAGTCAAGACCTTTAGATACCATTTGTGTACCTACTAATATATCTACTTCTCCACTTTCTACTTCATTAATTAGTGTCTGGAATGCCGTTTTTGTACGGGTCGTATCCAAATCCATGCGGGCAATTTTGGCAGTTGGAAAAAATAATTGTAATTCCTCTTCTAGCTTTTCAGTCCCATAACCTCTGGTTTTCAATTTAGCAGAACCACAAGCCTGACAAGTCTTCGACATTGGTTCGTGATGTCCGCAATAATGGCAACGTAATTCTTGATTACTGTAATGATAGGTTAGGCTAACATCACAATTAGGACAAGCCACAATTGTATCACAATCTTCGCATTGAATATAAGGTGAATATCCACGACGATTCTGGAATAATATGGTTTGTTGTTTCTTTTCAAAATTTAGCCCCATCGTATCCAACATCATGTTAGAAAAATCGCCTTTCGTCAGCTTCTGTTTACGGGCAGTCTTGATGTCAATCAGTTCAATATCGGGCAACTGAGTATTACCAAAACGCTCTTTCATTTCTACAAAACCATAACGCGCTATTTTAGCATTATAAAAACTTTCGATAGAGGGCGTAGCAGAACCCAACAGCACTTTAGCTTTTTGTCGGTGAGCTATTACTACAGCCACATCTCTGGCATGATAGCGAGGAGCAGGGTCAAATTGTTTATAAGAAGTCTCGTGTTCTTCATCTACAATGATAAGTCCTAAATTATCAAAAGGCAGAAATACGGCTGAACGTACACCCACGATAAATTGAAACTTCCCAGATACTACTCCTTTCCATACCTCAACACGTTCATTATCAGAAAAACGAGAATGATAAATGCCCATTTTATCCCCAAATACTTTTCTAAGTCGCACCACAATTTGGGTAGTCAAAGCAATTTCTGGTAATAAATACAATACCTGCGAACCACTTTCTAATACCTGTTCTATCAGTTTGATATAAACTTCCGTCTTGCCACTACCCGTGATACCATGCAAAAGAGTAGTGTCTTTTTCCTGAAAACTTTGCATGATTTCTGTAAAGGCACTTTCTTGTGCTGAAGACAAAATAGGAGTAGGGGCTTCTACAAAATCAAGGTCTTCCTCGAAGCGACTAACAATTACTTCAAATTGCTCAAGGATGCCATTTTTCAAGAGGGTATTCAATGAACTTTCCGACACTTTAGCTTTAGTCAAGGCACTTTTCTCTAACCCTTTTTTATTTAATGCTGGGGTGCGTAATACGGGGACATATTTTAAATAATTCAGAATGACATCCAACTGCTTGGGTGTTTTTTCTAATTCACCAATGAGTGCTGTTAGATAGTTAGTATCTTCATAAAATGCATTGAGCCTGATTTTTTTTAGAATTTTAGGGGAATATTTTTCACGTACTTCTTCAAAAACAATAATTGCTTTTTTCTGAATTAATGACTTGATGATATGATAAACATTTTTGACTTCAGCAAAACGGGCGAGTTCATCATAATTTAAGGATTGATGTTTTTTGAGTTCTTCAATGATTTCTCCTTCACGTTCAGTCAATAATTCAGGCTTGTCAAATTCAGGATTAAACTGCACTTTCGATAAGCTAGAAATCTTTAAACCCGAGGGCAAAGCGATGTTCATCACTTCTCCTACAGTACACATATAATAGTCGGCTACCCAATAAAATAGTTCTATTTGCTTAGTATTTACCAAAGGTGCGTCGTCTAATACTTCTAAAATATACTTGGCATGATATTTTTCTGGAGGTTTATTATGAATGCGAGCAATAACAGCAGTTACTACTTTGGTTTTGCCAAATTGCACAATTACTCTAAGACCAGTAGTGATACTGGTAGCATATTCACGTGGTACACGATATGTAAAAGTATTAGGTACTGCTACGGGAACAATTACATCGGCAAAAAGGGTGATTTCTTCTGTATAGGATGATGTTTGATTATTTTCTGAGGATTGCATTTGCTTGATTGATGCCTTCTTGTTATTCAAACAGGAATAAAATGGATGCTAATATTAAGCTCGGTGTTGCCGATATTATATGCAATTTACGGGAAATAATGTTTTGGTAATACAGCCGACAAACCCGAAGTAAAGAAATATAGTAGTTTTGTTTAATAACAATTTAAATAATCTAAACGTATTACTGTCTTATGAAAGCACTTATTATTTTCTCCGTCACTACTATCATTAGTTTTTTAGGTTCTTTTCACCCTGGCCCATTGAATATGTCGGTGATTCAAGCTACCCTCAGAAAAAGCCTAATAGCAGGTCTATGGATGACTGTCGGAGGTGTGCTTCCTGAAATAATTTATGGTTATTTAGCCGTAGAGGGCTTAAAAGTATTTGATAAATACCCGCAGGTTTTTGAAATTATGCAATGGGCTATATTACCTGTTTTACTATTGATAGGGTGGAAGTATTTAAAACCAAAACAAATGCAGGAAGAGCTTTCTAAGTCTGAAGAAATAAATGTAGATATTGAAGTAACTTCTTATTGGGGCGATTTTATTAAAGGATTTTTATTGTCATTTCTTAATCCTCCGATAATGGCTTTCTGGTTAGTTATCTTAATCAATTATCAAAACTACGAATACTTAAAAGTTGAATTTTTATTGGATAAAATTGCTTTTGTGTTAGGTGCAAGTACTGGTGCTTTTATACTAAATTATTTATGTGCTTTGGTTGCCATCAAAAAGAAGGGAGCGATTTTTCAATATTTATCGCAGAATATGTTTGATAAGATTATGGGTTGGACTTTTTTTTTAATTGCTTTTGTTCAAGTGATAAAATTGTTGGTATTTTAATAAAAAAAAAGTTTCATAATATTTTTTGAGAGTTTTAATATTATGAGTAACTATGCTATAATTTATTAAGCCACGAACAAATTTAACTCTTACATGTCACCTATTTTTACACCTCACAAGTGTATCCTGTTTATCGCTTGTGTTCTACTAAGTTTTTGTATTAATGCCCAAACGCCAGCTATCCCAATCACCTTTGGGAGTATCGATTTGAAAGATCTTCAGATGAAGACTTACGAAAAAGACACGTCCGCTGAAGCCGTTGTATTATGTGACTATGGCGAATATTCCTATTATTTTGGGAATGATTTGCCCAAAGTACATTACAAAAGACATATCCGAATTAAAATCTTAAAAAAGGCTGGCTTTGGTTTTGCAAGCCAAAAAATCCCTTTTTATATATCTTCTGATGGAAACAAATCAGAATCGGTAACTGACCTAAAAGCTATTACTTGGAACCTTGAAAATGGCTCACTAGTGAGCTATACAATGTCTGAGGAGGATTTTTTTGAAGAGAAAGGAAGTAGTAATACGTACTATAAAAAATTTACGTTCCCACAAGTTCGCGAAGGCTCTGTGCTAGAATTCATTTATGAATTAGAATCTGGCATGTGGTATAACCTTCGTCCGTGGAATTTTCAGACAAACATCCCTACTATCTGGAGTGAAATAAGGGCTGAGATTCCTGCTTATTTTGATTTCAAAATAACATTGCTAAGCTTTATCCCCCTAAAAGTAAAGGAAACAAAACAAGATTCCCGCAATTTTATACGTAGTAATATTCGTGACCCTTATCTTTCATACAGGTTTGCTTTGGCAGATGCGCCAGCCCTCAAACCTGAACCTTTTATAACGACCATTGAAAATTATCGGTCTAAACTAGAATTTGAATTAGCCTCTACTTTTTTCCCTAATCAGGGAAAAATAGATTACTCTCAGACTTGGGAAGCTCTTAATGAAACACTTTTAACGAGTGACTATTTCGGAAAGCAAATCAAGAAATATGATGAAGCCCAAAAGATAGCTGAAACCTTAAAAAGCCAAACCAAGGATTCATTGTCGTTATTAACAGCCGCTTATCAGTATATCCAAAATTCGATGCAATGGGATGGTGATAATAGAGTGTTCACGTCAGGTACTAACCTCAATAAAGTAGCAGAGAAAAAAATAGGTAACTCGGCCGAGATTAATTTGATGTTGGTAAGATTGCTCAGAGAGTGCGGTTTTGAGGCTAATCCTGTTATTTTAAGTACACGTGAAAATGGCTTTCCTACAGATTTAGTATTATTAGATAGGTTTGATTTTACTATTGCTCATGTGGTACTAAACGGGAAAGATTTGTTATTGGATGCTACTAGTAAACTCACCAAAGTTGGACAATTACCCTTACGTTGTTTGAATGATAAAGGGAGGTTGATTGTTCGGAAAAATAGTCGTTGGATACCTATGCCTGTACCACAAACAAGTAGAAAGGTAGTTTTAATGGAAATGGATATTCTGCCTGACCAGCAACTCAAAGGGAATGTTGATATATCATACTTAGGGCATGAAGCTATCTATTTCAAATCGGCGGTGCTTGCAAAAGGAAAAGATGCTTATTTAGTTGACTATAAAAAGAATAAACCTAATTATGATTTTAGTAAAATAGCGATAACTGGTGTTGACTCAGCTGAAACGATGCCTCTGTTAAAACTAACAGCTAGCGTGAATGAAGCCTATTCGATAGCTGGCGACCGAATCTACCTGTCACCCATGCTTGGAATGGGCGAAGATACCAATCCATTTAAAACGCCTAATAGAAGTTATCCAGTGGAATTTGGAATACCTCAAGAAGAAATATTTAGTGCACTTTATAAACTTCCAGCAGATTATACAGTAGAAGAATTACCTAAATCAGAGAGTATCGCTTTGCCTGATAATGGAGGACGCTTTGACTTTAGATTGACTGTATTAGAAGGGGGCTTTAAAATAGATAGTAAAATAGTCTTGAAAAAGCCCATATATTCTAGTGAAGAATATGGAGCGTTAAGAGAGTTTTACAATAGAATTGTTTTTAAGCATGCAGAAAAAATTATTTTGAAGAAAAAGTAAAGAATTATCCTACCAGCTATTTAAACTACTACAAACAAATATACCCACATGATTAACCAACACTTAAAAGTTGTGAGAAAACCACTATTTTTTTTATTGCTGCTATTAACTTTTGCTAGCTATGCCCAAAACAGTCCCATCAAATTTGGTAAAGTAGAGATTGCAGATTTACAAAGTAAAAGCTATGATAAAGATACTGCTGCTGAAGCCGTAGTCCTTTGTGATTTCGGAACCCATGATTATACCTTTCAAGGGGAAAATTTGAAAGTAATTTTTACAAGACATAGAAGAATTAAAATCCTCAAGAAATCAGGCTATGATTGGGCTACCCATTCATTCGGACTAAGTAGTGCTAAAAATAGTAGTGCTAAAGAGTACGCCACTAATATTAAAGGAGCTACCTATAATCTTGTCAATGGTAAAATTGAAGTGACAAAGCTAGAGAAAGAATCTATCTTTCTAGAAAAGAAAAATGAATATTATAGTATTAAAAAGATTACATTACCGAATGTAAAAGAAGGGTCTATTATAGAGTTTTCTTATATCATTGAATCTGATTTTGACACCGAAGTTCGTCCTTGGGAATTTCAAAGAAGTATTCCTACAGTTTGGAGTGAATACCAAGTAAAGGTGCCTGAATTTTATCAATTTCAAGTAATAACGCAAGGATATCAGCCCTTCCTTGTTGCAAGCAATACGCAAGAATCAATAAATCTTGGTGCGGGCATAGGAACAATCAACGCCACATATTACAGATTTGTTCAAAAAGATGTGCCAGCATTAAGAGAAGAACCTTATATCACGACCATTGATGACTACCGAACACAAGTAGAGTTTGAGATTTCGGCATATACGCCAAGAGGTGGAATTCACAAGAATTTTTCATCAACATGGAATGACTTTTCTAAAACTTTAAATGAATATGAACGCTTCGGCAGATTATTAAATAAAGGAGGTTTTTTGAAGGATGTTGCAGCTACTATAAAGTTGACTGCTAAGGATAGCCTATCAAAAATACAAGCAGCATATGACTATGTTTCAAAAAATATGACATGGAACCAAAACGAAAGCTTTTTGGCTACAAGTAACTTGAAAAAAGCCTTTGAAACGAAAACAGGTAATGTTGCTGATATAAATTTGATGCTGATTGTTTTATTGAGAGAATTAGACATAGAAGCTGACCCTGTTGTGATGAGTACTAGAACTAATGGGAGAGTCTTGGACCATTATGTACTAGAACGAAAATTCAATTATGTGATTGCTGCGATTGCTTATCAAGGAAAATGGCTACTAATAGATGCTACTGAACCAATGATGTCTTTGGGTATTTTACCAATACGTTGTTTGAATGGACAAGGGCGTTTAATTCATGGTGATTCGGGTGATTGGGTGAAGTTGGAAAGTAATGATAAACTAGCCAAAACTGTGATAGCCAATTTGGAGATTACCCCTGAGGGACAATTACAGGGACAGTTAAGCATAAACCACATGGGATATTTAGCACATGATGAAAGGGTAAGTGTTGTAAAAGATACTAAAGCAAAGTACATAGAAAATCTAAAGAAAAAACATTCAGCTTGGGAGATAAAGACTGTTGATATTGAAGATGAAAAAGATATTACCAGACCCCTACAAATAAAATTAGACCTGAATATTACTGAAGGTGTAGGGGTAGCTGGGGAAAGAATTTACATTAGTCCAATGATTGGACAAGGAGAAGATAAGAATCCTTTTACTACGCTTGAGCGGAAATATCCAGTGGATTTTGCTGCCTTGATTGAAGATAATTTTATTGCTACCTATCAAATCCCGAAAGGATATGTCGTTGAAGAAGTGCCTAAAAGTATGAAAGTGAATTTACCAGAAGACTCAGGGAGATTTACGTTTTTAGTGGGCAAAGCCGACGACAGGATTTCTATTTCTAGTAAAATACAATTAAAGAAGACTATGTATTATGCTGAAGAATATGAATTGTTGAAGAGGTTCTTCGACCAAATTATTGCAAAACACGCCGAACAAATTGTTTTAAAGAAAGCTCAATAAAATGATGAAATCATTCATAATAAGTTCGCTACTATTCATTGCTACGCTGAGTAATTCTTTTGCTCAGAATACTTGGACGGTGGCCAGTATTCCTGCTGAATTAAAGGAAAAGGCTCATGCTGTTATCAGAAATAGTGAAACAGTTTTTATCGTAAAAAACTTAGGTGAAGCCATAGAAAAACAGCATACAATTATTACAATCCTTGATGAACAAGGATTGCAGTATGCCTCTATGAATTTATTTTATAATAAACTTCAAAAAGTAAACAATTTTGAAGGGGTATTGTATGATAGTAATGGAGAGAAAGTAAAGAAACTCAAGAAAGATGATATTCAAGACGGAAGTGCGAACGGTAACGGAACACTTTTTGGCGATAATCGTTATAAACACGCTGAATTTCGATATGCTCTTTACCCTTTTACAGTAGAGTTTATTACTGAGACACTTAACAAAAATTTGCTCTTTTATCCAATGTGGTTCCCGCAAGAAGATGAGGAAAATGTGACAGTTGAACAATCTTCATTGAAAATACAAATGCCAACAGGTATGCCATTGCGTTATAAAAGCATTAATGGGATGGCTGAACCTACTGTGGAAAACAAGCCAGAAGGTACTACTTATAATTGGCAAGTAAAGGGGATGAAAGTTTATGAAAATGAAACATATTCCCCTAAATGGACACGCTATGGAAAAGGAGTATTAACTGCTCCGAATGAATTTGAGGTGGAGGGCTTTAAGGGAAGTTTGAAAACTTGGAAAGACATCGGTTTGTTTGATAACACTTTGTGCGAAGGAAGAGATATTTTACCTGAAAATATTCAACAGGAAGTAAAACAATTGGTAGCCAATATTACAGACCCAAAGCTAAAGGTTAAGAAAATATATGAATATTTACAGTCTAAAACGAGATATATTTCTATCCAATTGGGTATTGGAGGGTGGCAACCATTTGAAGCTAGCTATGTAGCTGAAAAAGGCTATGGCGATTGTAAGGCACTCTCCAACTATACAAAGGCATTATTGAAAAATGTAGGAATAGAATCATTTTATGCTTCTATTAGAGGAGGTAGTAATGAAAGAGATATTCAGACAGACTTCCCTTCTCAGCAATTCAATCATGTAATTGTTTGTGTACCTATGAAAACGGATACTATATGGTTGGAGTGTACTTCACAGGATAATGCCTTTGGCTATTTGTCTGATTTTACCAGTGATAGATACGCTTTGTTGGCAACACCAGAAGGAGGAAAGTTAGTCCACACCCCTGTTTATAAAGCAAAAGATAACCAGCAAAATAGAAATATAAAGGTAACTTTAGCTGAAGATGGCAATGCTACTGCCGAGGCAATTTCAGAATATACTGGGCTGTTATCGGATGATTATGTGGAGATTAAAAATCTATCCAGTCGGGATGAACAACAAAAACAGCTTTATAAAAGTATTAGCATACCAAGTTTTGAATTGAATGATTTTTCTATACAAGATAAAAAAAGCATGATACCTGTGGCAACAGTAAAGCTAAATTTGAATGTTAGAAAATGTGCTTCTAAAAGTGGAACAAGGTTGTTTTTAACACCAAACTTGATGTCGATTACTCATATTATTCCACCCGCCCTAGATAAGCCACGTCAAACAGAAATAGTACTAAAAACGGCCTATACTGAAACAGATTCAGTATTATATCAATTACCTAAAAATGTAGCCCTAGAGTTTAAGCCAGAAGGGGTAAAGTTTGAAAATAAATTTGGTTCTTACCAATCAGAATTTCAAATGAAAGATGGAAGCTTATTATATATTAGAAGGTTTGTTAGAAATCATGGAAAGTTTCCTGCTGAGAGTTACGCTGAATTTGTTGAATTCTACAAGAAAGTAAGCAAAGCCGATAGAACACAGGTGGTGTTGAAGCTTTAAATTTTTACTTAGAATATAAGTGGGAAAAATAACGAATTCAATCTTAAGCTATTACTCAATAATCTAAGATTGAATTCGTTGTATGTTCTGCCAAATCAAACTTTATTTTATATGCTTCACAAAACTAAAAACATAGCAATTGTTGGATTGCTTTTTACGATTGCTTGGTTCTCTTCCTGCAAGAAAACAGAGGACAATGTCATTAGTAATGCTACAAAAGATGTAAGGGATAGCGTTTATGCTATTTCACAGGAATTGTACCTCTGGAATACGAATTTACCCGGTTCAGCTATATTTAACCCGACGAGCTATCCAACCGCTGATTCGGTAATGAGAAAGATAAGAACATATAGTCCTTTTGTAAATGGTAAATATCAAGATAGATGGAGCTTTGCCATTGAAAAATCTGTATGGGATAATTACGTAAGTGGTAATAGTACTGATACTGGCATACAGTATGCCTTTGTGAGTGCTACAGACTTAAGAGTTAAATTAGTCTATTCACAGTCTCCAGGGGGATTATTGGGTATAAAACGTGGGTGGCAGGTATTAAAAATTAATGGAATTGATGCCATTAGTGCTAATATTAATCAATTAAATACAGAGCTTGCCAAAAGTACTCAAACGACAGTTTTCCTTAAACCAGATGGTACACAACAAACACTAACGCTTACTGCGGCGGCTTATAAATCAGACTACGTAATAAACCCGAAAGTGTTTTCTGTAAATGGTGTAAATATAGGTTATTTTAATTTTGATTCATTTTTAGGAGATGCAATCAATGGTAAAACGGCGCAATCTACGCTTAATGTATTAGACCAAACATTTGCTGATTTCAAGTCAAAAAATGTAACAGAATTAATTTTAGATTTGAGATACAATGGAGGAGGCTATGGGTTAGTGTCTAATTATTTAGGAAATTTAATTGCTCCAGCCTCTGCAATTGGGAAGGTATTTGCCAAAACGGAACATAATAGCAATTATACACAATACAACAGCACTGATTATTTTACTAATGCTACTAATGGCTTGAAATTAAGTAGAATAGTAATCATTGTGAATAAAGGAACGGCGTCGGCAAGTGAAGAATTAATAAATGCTTTAAAACCAGTCATGACTGTTAAATTGATAGGAAATGCTACTCATGGCAAACCGGTAGGCTATTATGCTATTCCTACGATGGACTATTATGCTTTTCCTGTCGCTTTCAGAAATGTTAATTCAGCAGGTACGGGTGATTTTTACGAAGGTTTTGCGGTAGATAAAGTTCAAACAGATGATTTTACCAAAGACTTAGGTGATGCAGATGAAGCGTGCTTGAAATCTGCTTTAGAATATTACAGAACAGGTGTGTTACAATCTACTCCGCAATCAGCCAGAGTCAGTGCTGAAGTAGAGCTATTGAATACTAAAATAACAAAAGAGCGCCTAAAACTAACAGTTTATGATTTACCTAAAAAGTAAAATCATACGTGTTTTCAGGTCTTCATAATAAAAATCTTTACCCCACAAGATGCAAGCAATCTTGTGGGGTTTATTTATGTCTTCTATTTTTTGTTTAACTTTGCATTTCCGAGAAATTTTTAAAAGAAAACAATTCTCAATCACGAAATCTTACATTGCATTTAGAATGAAAATCTCCCTTAATTGGCTTAAACAATTTGTAGAAATAACAGAGTCGGCTCAAGAATTAGATAGTCTCTTAACTGGAACGGGCTTAGAAGTAGAATCCATCGAGCGTCACGAAGCAATTTTGGGCGGTTTAGAAGGTTTTGTAGTAGGTGAAGTACTTACTTGCGAACGATTTATGGTGAAAGAAAAGCAACTAAGTTTAACCACTGTTGATATTGGTGCTGAAACACCTTCGCAAATTGTTTGTGGGGCGGCTAATGTAGATGCTGGACAAAAAGTAATTGTAGCAACAGTTGGTACTACACTTTATGACCATGCCAAAGGAGTAGAGATTTTTAAAATCACTAGTAAAAAAACCTACGGACATCTTTCAGAAGGGATGATTTGTGCAGAAGATGAACTAGGAATTGGTACTTCGCATGATGGTATTTTGATATTGGATACTGATTTACCAAACGGTACGCCCGCTACTCAATACTTTAATTTAGAAGCAGATTTATTAATCGAAATTGGACTAACACCCAACCGTGCAGACGCTGCATCGCACTGGGGAGTAGCACGTGATATTAAAGCTAAAACGGGTCGTGCTATTACTTTGCCTTCCATAGAAGCTTTTAAAGTAGATAATACTAATTTCCCGATAGAATTAATCGTAGAAGACCCAGAGGCTTGTCCACGTTTTTGTGGTGTTACGATTGATGGCGTAAAAGTGCAGGAGTCACCAGAATGGTTGCGTAAATCATTAGAAACAATAGGCTTGCGTTCAATTAATAATATTGTAGATATTACCAATTACATCTGTCATGGCTTGGGGCAACCAATGCATGCTTATGATTGGAATGCTATTGCTGGTCAGCAAGTAATTGTAAAAACACTTCCAGCAGGTACTAAATTTACCACGCTTGATGAGGTAGAACGTACTTTAGGCGAAACCGATTTGATGGTTTGTAATGGCGATGAACCAATGGGTATCGCAGGTGTTTTTGGCGGAACAAAGTCTGGTATTAAGCCTGAAACTACTCGTGTATATTTAGAAGTAGCCTATTTCAACCCAGCTTCTGTGAGAAAGACTGCACAACGTCATGCTTTGAAAACAGATGCTTCGTTCCGTTTTGAACGTGGTACAGACCCAAATGCTAAATTATACGCATTAAAATACGCTGCTTTGTTGATTCAAGAATTGGCTGGCGGTGTAGTTGCTTCGGAAGTAAGTGATTTTTATCCAAATCCAATTGCAGATTTTACGATTCCAGTGTTATACAAAAACGTAAACCGTTTGATTGGTAAAACATTGGATACAGGCTTGGTAAAATCTATTCTTGAATCGTTAGATATTCAGATTCAAGGAGAAGATGAAAATGGTTTTACAGCCATTGTGCCACCTTATCGTGTAGATGTTACGCGTGAAGCTGATATTATCGAGGAGGTACTAAGAATCTATGGTTTTGAAAATGTAGAGTTGTCAGAAAATTTGGGTACTGAATTTTTATCTGGTTTCCCTCAGAAAGATAGAGAACAATTGCAGTTAAAAATCTCTCAGGTTTTAGCCGCAAATGGTTTCAACGAAATCATTACAAATTCTTTAACAAAACCTGCTTATTCAGCATTGGTTAAGGCTGATTTGCCAAATGATGATGTTGAAATCTTGAATAAATTATCAGAAGATTTAGGTGTGATGCGTCAGACGATGGTATTTTCTGGACTAGAAGTATTAGCTCATAATATCAATCGCCGTCAGAAAGATTTAAAAGTGTTTGATTTTGGTAAAACCTATCACAAAATCAATGACAAATACGTTGAAAAACGCCATTTAGCATTGTACGTAACAGGAAATACTGAAAATGAAACATGGCAATTGAAATCGCAAAAAGTAGCATTTCATACTTTGGCAAGTGCTGTGAATAAAGTGTTGGGTAGTTTAGGTTTCAAAAATTTAGACACAAAACCATTAGAAGGCACTGCTACTTTTGAATATGGACTAAGCTATGTATTAAATAAAAAAGAAGTAGTGAAAGTAGGATTAGTAAAACCAAGTGTAGCCAGAAAGGCAGAAGTAAAGCAGCACGTTTTCTTTGCTGATTTTGACTGGGATTATTTATTCAAGCAATATAACGACAAAGCTGCTTTTGTAGAATTACCTAAATTCCCAGAAGTACGTCGTGACCTTTCATTAGTGATTGACAAAACAGTTACTTTTGACCAAATTCAAAAGTTGGCACGTAATTACGAGAAAAACTTGTTGCGTCAGATTAATGTTTTTGATGTATATCAAGGCGAGAATTTAGGAGCAGATAAAAAGTCATATTCAGTAAGCTTTATCCTTCAAGATTACGAACAGACATTGACTGATAAAGTAATTGATAAAACTATGGAAAAACTAATGGCAGCTTTTGAAAAAGAAATCGGAGCGGTGATTAGAAAATAATTATCATATTGTCCTCTTAAAACGCCACGAGAATCTAAATCCTTGTGGCGTTTTTGTTTTTAAACGATTAAAAGTTCCCATAGTTTACTTGTAAACAAGCCAAGCCTAGTTCGTTTCTCCATAAGTCAACGATTTGATTACGGTCGTCTAAAACGAATTCTACGAAAAAAACATTTTTGATATACTGCTCATAAAACTCTTTCTTAATTTCCGCATCTTTACGACTATCACCTGTTTTTCTCATGTAAAGGGCATCATATTGAATCCGATTATAATGTAACCAATTAATCGTTTGACTTTTTGCATTATCTTCTCTGCCCGATATCAAGATGATTTTTGACCCTTTTTGGTAATAGGTTTTTAATATTGATGAAATAGGTTCATTCAATAAATCTGTTTCACAGCTTTTTGAATCATAAGGACTTCTATCATGAATAATGGCTAAAGTACCATCTAAGTCACAAATGATAGCGTGTGGTAATGTCTCGTCTTGTACTTCATAAAATGGCCCACGTTCTCTAGCACTTGATTTTGATGGTTTTATGGTGTCGGTAGTTGTATCAGTTTGTTTCAACATATATTGATGATAAAACTTCATAATCACTTCGCGACCTACCTTTTTCTCTCTTCTTTCATCTCGAATAATACATTCCTCTAAAGACGTATCAAATTCTTTAAACTCTATCGTTACTTTTTTGCCAGTCTCTTTTACATATTTTTGTGCAACTTTACGAATTGTTTCAATGGATTTTTCAGAAAGATTTGTATCGTCTAGTACTACATTTTTGCCTTCTTTCAATGCTTCAATAAGCATCACATTGCGAACAGTATCCACAAATTTTTCATTATCTAGCGAATACACCGAATTATCTAACATGTCTCTTAACTCATCTTTGTTAAGTCTTTTCCATGTACCCTTATTGTCTTTAATTAACTTTCGTGCGAAAGTGGATTTTCCACTCGCTGGTAAGCCTCTTAATATTAATATTTTCTTCATAAAATCACTATAAATTTACTGCCTCTCTTACTGCTAGTAATAGCGAATTGACAAAAGGCATTTCTACATCATCTGGTAACGTAGATATATCATAAAGTTGGTATAACTGTTGAATGTCATACTCTGTATTTTCTATAAAAGCATTCAAATTAATTTCTCCATGCCTTATTTTTAACAGTTCTTTAGCATTTGGCCGTCGAACATTAATTGTTCCTTCTGTCGCAATTTCACGGGCAATATCTAATAATCTTCGGCAATGCAAGAGGTTTTTACCATCTATTTGTTGCCCATGATTGTTTATATCAACATATCTTTGGGTATTTCTATTGGTCAGCCATTCATTATACTGGTTGTATTCGCGGCAATGAGCTGAATATCCTTCCTGATTATAATATAAAATAGTCACTGGTTGTTCTCCTTGTGGAATAGAAGATAATTTTAATGCATTTCCTTTTTCAGTTACAATGCCATGATATCCTAAAGTATTCTGAGCATCATAATACAAAGAAAAACAATCTTTAAAATGGTTTAAAGCAACTAATCCACACTGGTTTTCAAGAAGTTGATTAATACCTAAGTACGTTAATAATGAAATAGTTTTACCGTTTTCGTACACATAACAAAAATCGTAAGGAGACTTTCTCTTTACTTTATCATGTTCCCAATTCATCTTTTTTTGTAAGCCTCTAGCTTTTTTTATTTGTGCAATAGCATAGCCTCCAAAAGAATGTAAACATTTTTTTGTCAGGAATTTATCTCTTTCACGAATGATTAAATCGAAAGCAGAATGTTTTTCAATGATACAATCTTTGGGCATAAACAACAACTCCAACATTGTTGGGTTGGCAGATTGAAGTAATTGTAAATATCGCCTAACTTCATAATAACATTCATCTTTATTTACATCAATTTGTTCAAGATAGTTAAACCCAATCAGTTCTTTGGTCGATTGGGCATATACGCCTTTATAATCAATATCTGAATTTACTGTATTGGTGCCATAGGCTTGGCTACCTACTATAGTTTTAAATAGTATGTTCATTTGCGATAAACTATTTATTACTTTCCAGAAATAAATAGTTGTTTTAATGGGTCTAGTACTTGGCTGAGTAAAATAAACAATTTTATTGAATTGATAATGTCAATACTTGATTTATCATAAATTAGAAACCCTTAATGAGAATCTACTTGAAGCAATGACAAGTTTTTTAACGATACAAAGTTGAATAGCTAATACGCAAGGTATTTGCGTAGATGAAATTATTTTAAAACTATTTAGATTTGATTTTTGAAAGCCTTGATTCACATACAACATACATAAATCATTCTCTACTGTTTTATTAAGAATTTTGTACCTTTGTATTCTAACTCAAAATTGTATAGAAATGACTTGTCACAAAAATAAATCTGAGATAAAAACATCTTTAGATGTTGGATTAGTTTTGATGATGAAAAATACAAATCGTTCTGAAAAAAGTCTAGGAGTGTCAATAATGACTAAACTTTGTAAAAAATAATTTTGAGCAAAATCATACAAGAAAAATTAGAAGCAATAGATAAAAATGTTTGAGAATTTAAGCAGTAAAATAACCACCGCAATGCGTACCCTGAAAGGTAAGGGACGTATCACGGATGTCAATGTAGCAAGTACTGTCAAGGAAATCCGCAAGGCTTTGATGGATGCCGACGTTAACTATAAAGTAGCTAAAGAAATCACTGACCGTATCAAGGAAGAAGCAATGGGACAAAAAATCCTTATTGCCGTTGACCCTGGACAAATGTTGGTGAAAATTGTGCATGAAGAGCTCGTTAAATTGATGGGTTCGTCGGTACAGGCTATTAATTTAAAACCAGACCCAGCCGTTATTTTAATTGCAGGTTTACAAGGTTCTGGAAAGACTACTTTCTCAGGTAAATTAGCACAATACCTTAAAAAGAGTGGTAGAAATGTGTTGTTAGTTGCTTGTGATATTTATCGTCCTGCGGCTATCGACCAATTGAAAGTATTAGGGGAACAAGTAGGCGTAGATGTATATGCTGAACCTGAGAATAAAAACGCTGTTGAGATTGCCCAAAATGCCATTTCTTATGGACGAAAAATGGGTAAAAGAGTAATCATTGTCGATACTGCTGGTCGTTTGGCGGTAGATGAGGCAATGATGAATGAAATTGCAGCAGTTAAAGATGCTATCAAACCTTCAGAAATCCTTTTTGTAGTGGATTCGATGACGGGGCAAGATGCTGTAAACACTGCTAAAACATTCAACGAACGCCTGAATTTTGATGGGGTTGTATTGACTAAATTAGATGGTGATGCCCGTGGTGGTGCGGCGCTTTCTATTCGTCATATTGTAGATAAACCAATTAAGTTTATTTCTACAGGCGAGAAAATGGATGCCCTTGATCAATTCTATCCTGATCGTATGGCGAGCCGTATTTTAGGAATGGGTGACGTACTTTCTTTGGTTGAAAGAGCACAAAATGCTTTTGATGAAGAAGAATCAGAACGTATCAACAAGAAAATCCGTCAGAACCAATTTAGTTTTGAAGATTTCTATTCGCAGTTACAGCAAATCAAGAAAATGGGTAACCTCAAAGACTTGATGGGTATGGTTCCGGGAATGTCGCAAGCTGTGAAAGATGTAGATATTCCAGACGATGCGTTTAAATCTATCGAAGCTATTATTCAGTCAATGACGCCGAAGGAACGCCAGAAGCCTGAAATTTTAGATATGTCTCGTAAGAAGCGTATTGCAACTGGTTCAGGAACGTCTGTCACTGAGATTAATAATTTAATCAAACAGTTTGACGGAATGCGTAAAATGATGAGAATGATGAACAATGTGCAAGATGGCAAAATGAAAATGCCTAACATGGCAAATATGATGCGTAAATAGCTGTCAGCTTTGAGTAATTAGCTTTGAGCTTTATCAAACAAAAAGGGTTAAGAAGATTTATCTTTTTAACCCTTTTTGTTTGATATCAATATGAAGCCAATAAAAAAGCCTTAACATTTCAAAATGTTAAGGCTTGACTTGTTTGATGGTGGTCCCACTAGGATTCGAACCTAGGACCCCCTGCTTGTAAGGCAGGTGCTCTGAACCAGCTGAGCTATGAAACCAAATCCCTTTCTTTTAAGGTGGTGCAAAATTACGCTTTATTTCCTTACTGTGCAAATCTCAACGAAGAAAAAAATCAATACTTTTTTGTAAAAAATGATAAGTGTTTTATTATCAATAAGTTAAATTATAAGAAAATTTGCATATTTTTTTATTCTTTTATAATCAGCATGCGACCTTTGTAAAGTAAGGCTAGATGAGGCTTTAAAAAAGAAGAACTCATCAAAACGTTCATGCCATTTTTGGGATAAACTGTAGTGATTTTTAACCTTTCATAACAATAGAGGTTTTGTTTATTGGCTAAACTGAATAAATTTGTGTAATCAAATTATTTAAACCAAAACTAAAATGTCAGAATTATTTACAGCAGGGGGTATTATAAGTTTACTTACACTTACTTTTTTAGAAATCGTTCTTGGAATAGATAACATCATTTTTATTTCAATTGCAGCCAATAAATTAGCGAAGAAAGACCAAGCAAAAGCTAGAAATATAGGTTTATTATTAGCAATGCTTTTTAGAATTACCTTATTGTTTGGTATTTCATTCATTATTTCATTACAAGAACCTTTTACTTTCATCAATTTAGGTTGGTTTAATGCTGGGATTTCTGGACAGAGCTTAATCTTATTTGTCGGAGGATTGTTTTTACTATTTAAAGCTACTTCAGAGATTCATGAGAAACTTGAGGTAGGAGAGGAGCATGATGTAAAAGTACCTAAAGGTTCAGCAGCGGATAAATTGACGGCTGTAGTGCTTCAAATCGCATTGATTAACATTGTATTCTCGATAGACTCTATCCTTACTGCGATTGGTTTAACACATAATTTACCAATTATGATTATTTCAGTAGTACTGTCTATTGCTATTATGATGGGCTTTTCTGGGCCAGTTGGTGATTTTGTAAACCGTCACCCTTCTATTCAAATGTTAGGTATGGCATTTTTGATTATGATTGGCTTTATGTTAGTTGCTCAGGCTGCCCATGATGCTAACGTTTCTTTCTTTGGCTCAGAGGTAGGTGAGGTACCAAAAGGATATTTATACTTTGCTATTGCATTCTCATTGTTGGTAGAAGTATTAAACATTAAGATGAGGACAAAACAGGAAGTTGTTAAGTAAAATTTATGCTATCCACCGATTCATCAAAATAGCGCAATAGATTTTATAAGCACTTCAGTTACTAATAAAAAAGCCGTGACTTTGTTTGAGACAAAATCACGGCTTTTTTATTTTCTCAAAAATATTACTTTACAAATTTTTTCGCTTGTGCTAAAATTACATTGGCAGCATTCGGAATAGGGTTAGGAACACCTACCATAATCGTTTTAGGCTTACCGTTGCTATCAATAAAATAAATTGATGGGTATGCATCTACTGGATATTTTTGAGCAACTGCTGGGCCTTCGCCATTCTCATAATCCATGGCTACACAAATATATTTTTGGTTCATGTAATCTCCCAAAGCTTTATCAGTAAATACTTGATTTTTCAAGATTTTGCATGGTCCACACCAAGTAGTGTAGCAATCCATCATAATCATTTTGTTTTCTTTTTTGGCCTTTGCTAAAGCTTGTTTAAAAGTACCTTTGAAAAATTGAATGCCTGTAGCAGCAACTGGGTCTTTTGAAAGAGTTGGTTTAGCATTTACACCGATGGCAAAAAGGATTAATAAAGCAGATAAAATTCTAGTTTTTAACATTTTATTAAGATTGATTAAGTTTGATACAAAACGTTTAAATTGGTTATAATAGTTTAGCTGATGAATAATTCTTTAACTGTTAATTGAATAACAAAGTTTGTCATTAACAATCATTAACATTTTAAAACTAAAAAGGCGTAAGAATAAAACTCTCACGCCTTTTTTCGATTATATTTTTAATTATGCATAAGTATTAAGCATAACTGGCATTACTAACATTAAAATATCTTCGTCAGCTTTTTTGTCAGCAGGAATAATCAAACCAGCACGGTTTGGCTGAGACATTTCTAGCGAAATCATGTTTGAAGTAAGGTTGCCCAACATTTCAATCATGAATTTAGCATTAAAGCCAATTTCCATTTCATCTCCTTCATAATCACACATTAATCTTTCATTAGCTTCGTTAGAATAATCCAAATCCTCAGCCGAAATCACTAAATCGTTGTTTGATAGTTTTAAACGAATTTGATGAGTTGTTTTGTTTGAATAGATAGAAATACGTTTCAAAGAACCTAAAAACTCTGAACGGTTGATTGTCAAAACATTTGGATTGTTTTTAGGAATAGCATTTTCATAATCAGGGAAACGCTCGTCGATTAAACGACAAATCATTCTCACATTATTGAAGCTGAAGAAAGCATTAGATGTACTAAAATCTGAAGTAACGGTAGTATCGTCAGAAGGCAATGATGATTTCAATAGATTCAATGCTTTACGAGGAATAATCATCGTAGAATCATACTCAGACTTTACATCGCTTCTTTTATAGCGAATCAAACGGTGACCGTCTGTTGCTACAAAATTGGTATATTCAGGTGACAGTTGTACATAAACGCCTGTCATTGCTGGACGTAAGTCATCGTTTGAAACAGCAAAAATAGTATTTGAAATGGCTGCGCTTAGTACTTCAGCAGATATTTGTACTGACAAACTCTTTGTCACTTGTGGCACTTTAGGGAAATCGATTGGATTCTCGCCTGATAGCTTATAACGACCATTTTCGGTGATGATTTCAGTACCAAAAGTGTCTTTATCAACTTTAAACGTAATTGGCTGATCTGGTAACCCTCTGAGAGTATCCAACAATAAACGAGCAGGAATAGCGATTGCTCCGTTGTCTGAAGATTCAATTGCTAGCGTCGTAATCATTACCGTCTGTAAATCAGAAGCAGTCACTGTCAGTTGAGTTTGATCAATTTGGAATAAGAAGTTTTCCAAAATAGGTACAATCGGATTATTAGCAATAACGCCATTAACTGTCGATAGTTGTTTCAATAAAACTGATGAGGATACGACGAATTTCATTATCTTGAGGAATATTTTTAGTTGAGAATGACTATTACATTATCAAAACGCATCGGGTTTTGATATTGAGTACTTTATTTTTAAAAATTACAACAAAACTACGAATAAGCCCCGACTTTTAATTATTTTTCACCAAAATTCGCTAAGAAGAAAGATTTTTTTTGCAGTTAAAAATATATTATCGTGTATATTTTCTTTGTCTCCAAAAGTTTCTGGCAAGCCCAAGAACCACTAAAATGATTACGGGAACAATTAAATTGATTGATTGCCAGTAGGTTCTTTCATCTTGCAAGGCCGCTTTGTCTAAAGGTCTTAGTTTAATTTCTTTGTTTCGGGCTACTATTACGCCATTATCATCCAATAAATAATCAATAGCATTTAATACAAAATCTTTGTTGGCAAATGTATTGCCAGAGTATTTATCAAAACCAAGGGGTAGGGGAGCATTGTGTTTTTGATCAAAATCATTCACAGGAATGTCTCCATCTGAACAAACGATTATTTTAGAATCCTTACCCTCTGCTTTAAAGGTAGCAAAACGAGAATCGCTAGGCAAAATTCTATTTTTGAATAAAGACTCGAATTTACCTTCAAGCAATATACCCACTGTTTGAACACCCCCTTTGTATTGATTCGCATTCAAATCTTTACTAGCGAAATTATAGCTCATAATCGCTGGAGCGTGCAATAACTGCGTATATTGAGATGTCATTAACAATGGTACTTTAGTAATGCCATCGGCACGAACAGTATCTAATGAACCTACATATTTAGTATAAATAGCATCCAGATTTCTAACAATTGGCGACTTCCCAAAAGTGTTGATTAAAGGATAATATTGCCATTGAACAAGCTGAATATTAGAACGGTCGCCAAAATTTCCAATGTCCAAAGGAATAGCCGCACTCATTTGGGCATCCTTAATTAAATTAGGATTTAAACGGACACCATATTTAAACAATAAATCTTCTAATCCAACATTTTGAATTTGAGCCATATTCCCTTCGCGAGCGACAGAATCCACCTTTACTGCATCAACAAAGAAAATCGCCTTGCCTCCGTTTATAATAAATTGGTCAATTTTGTATTTATCATCATCGTTGAAAAGCTGGTCGGGCTTTAACACAAAAATAGCATCTAAGCCATCCAACGTAGGGGAATTTCTTAAATCAACAGGATATAATTCATAGTTGGGCTTTAAAGCACCAATTAAGTCTAGCTGATTAACCGCAGGAAGCGATGTATAATTAATAAAAAAGCCAATTTTCTTTTTTTGAGTAGCTGTTACTCTTTTGATGGCAGAAGCTAACTGATACTCAACACCTTCGTAAGACTGGTTCAAAATTTCTTGTGGAGAGGATAATTTATTCCCTTTTAATAATAAAGTAGCAATTTCCTTGCCTTTATAAGTGATAATTGCACCGGGTAGAATCAAACTTTGCGTTTTTTTCCCATCTTCATTATTGTAAACATTAGTAGGCGTAATTCCCTTTTTAGCGATAGCCGCTATTCTCTCATTTCTTGTTTTCTCGTCTCTATATTCAGCATTCAAATCAACAAAGGTGTATTTCACGTTTGAACCACCATAAATCCTAAATTCATCCAGCGTCTCTTTAACAGCATTTTCTAAGCGCTTAAAACCAGCAGGAATACCTTTTCCTGTTAAATATACTTTTATATATACTTCATCATCAAGGTTTTGTAATAAATTCTTGGTAGCATCAGCAATCGTATACCGTTTTTCTTGGGTTAAATCTAACCGAAAAAAGAAATGGCTTGCCAATAAATTAACGCCAATTACTGCTATAAAAATGATTATAAATTGAATGCTTTTATTTTTCATTTAATTTTTAGAAAATTTTCTTCTCACTGTTTTTGATATAACAGAGACTGAAATGTATTGATGTTTTATACAAGCCTACAAAATTAGTATTAATCTTTTATTAATTCATTTAAAACGAAGGTTGAAACAAAACGGTATTCATAAATAAAAAAATAAAAGATTTTGTTACCATCATAACGCCTTTCTACGACTAAACTGACAGGAACTTGAATAGTTTTTCTAACCACCAACTATAGATAGCGTATGTCACTTTTAATACCTCGCCCAAAAATACAACTAACCGTTGATTTAAAAAGAAAGATATTCATAGGAATAGATAGGATAATTATGTTGGAAGCCAGCGGGAATTATACCCTAATACACTTGAAAGATGGAACAAATTCCTTGTTTGCAAAGTGTATTAATGCCTTTGAAGATGAATTGAATGCTCAGGGATTTCTAAGAGTACACAAGTCATATATCATTAATCCTAAATACGTTGTGAAATATATTAGTAAAGATAATACCATCATCATGGACAACAATTTGTATGCGCCTATTTCCAGAAGAAAAATGAGTATGATTAAATCCTCCTCTATCAGAAAAATTGTGGGGAAATATACCAAGTAAAAAAAATCTCTAAATCTATATATTATATTTTTATTAAGCAGTAGTCCTTTTGATTGGATTACTGCTTTCTTATGTTTGGTAGAAAGTAACGTAACAAGGCACTAAACTAAATAAATCAACTATTTTTTTGTTTACCCTCTTTTAAAGAGATAATATAATGCCCTCTGAAATATAAATTTTGGTATCGATTTCGTTATTTAATTGATAGCCTGATTTTGGAAAATTAAGTTTTGAGGTTTATCTTTGAAGTAACTGCTTTTAGGTATAAAAAAATAAATTTTATACCAATCATGAAAACCGTTTTTAG
>NZ_JBWKYN010000019.1:0-45329 GCF_059423785.1 Arcicella sp. GW458-12-2-14-TSB2
CATTTATATGGATAAATACTTTTTATATAATATAATAATTAGTAATATTGGAAATGAAATCAATAACATTACAATCTAACTCATTATGAGAATACACTTAAAACTAACAAGAAATAAACAGCCTGTCTCTTTTGATCATTTGCCTTTTTTAGTAGGGGCTTTCCATAAATGGGTTGGAGAAAATGATATTCATAATGATTTATCTCTCTATTCATTATCATGGCTAAAAGGAGGAAAGAGTAATAAAAATGGGTTGGATTTTCCTAATGGAACAACATGGTTTATTAGTGCCTTTGATGAATCATTAATCAAGAAAATTATAACGGGTATTCGTAATTCACCAGAAGTATGTTGTGGTATGGTTGTACAAGAAATTGTGTTAGAACAAACCCCAGCGTTCAAATCTGAGAAAAATTTTACTGTTAATAGTCCTGTGCTGGTGAGAGAATTGGTTGATAAAGAGCAAAAGCATCTGTCTTTTTCTGAACTAAAAGCAGATGAGGTTCTAACAAATGTGCTTAAAAGTAAACTTGCTAAAGCAGGATTAAATAATGAAGGTGTAAACGTTTGTTTTGATAGAACTTATATACAAGCAAAAATGAAATTGGTGAAGTATCGTAACATTGGTAACAAAGCTAATATTTGTCCAGTAATAGTTCAAGGCACATCTGAACAAATTGGCTTTGCATGGAATGTAGGGATAGGTCATTCAACAGGTATAGGTTTTGGAGCTTTAAATTAGATTTAATTATGCTTTATGTAGTGAAATATACTGGTATGTTTGGGTTTATAAAACCTTGGACTGCCGTGAGAGATAGTGAAACTTTTTCTCAACAGTTCCTTACTCCTTCTATTGTTGAAGGGATTGAAAAGAAACTATTTCCTGAATTACTTGGTGAAAATGGGATTAAAAAAATTATGGGACATCGCTTATCTTATTCTCAAATAAGTTCTCAGCAAGAAGTTATTCAAACAAGGGGCTGGAATTCTACCAAGCAAGGTAAGCAATTTCTTTTTGAAAGACCTAAAGCTATCTTGTTGCGAGGTGTTCTTCATGAACCAGTTTTGCATTTAGCTTTTTCAACAAAAAATGACGCTGAAGAAGCTTTTGGACAACACATATGTTTGTGTAGAAATGAAGATATTTTGTTTCCCGAGGAAATTCAAGAGATTCATGAAACAGATTTTGAGGCTGATACAGAGAAGTTTTCTGGTTATGAGCTAATATTTGAAAACAATGAAAAATCATTTATGGTAGGCTATCATCGAGTAATGAATGAGCCTATGTATGGCTGGCTAAAGATAGTTGGAACACCTGTTAAACAATATTAATGGAAAAATTATATGCAAAATCTGCACCTGAATGGACTTCACTAGAAGACCATCTGTGTCATGTAGCAATAGCTTCAAAAGCTTTTGCAAAATATCTTAATATGGATGAAGAGTTGGCATACAAAGGAGCAATTCTTCATGATATAGGAAAAGCACATCCTTTTTTTCAAAAAAGATTATTGGGAAAATCAAATAGCCAAAAAGTATTCAGACATGAGATAAGTTCTCTCTTTTTTCTTTCCGCATTTCATGTGGATGAACACCCTGCATTAATTGAGATGGTAGTTGGACATCATAAGTCTGTAAGAGATGATGTAGGGGGAAAAGGGTTATTGGATTTGGAAGATAGAGGAGACCCCAATTACATAGAATTTCATTTAGGAAAATGGGATGAGTGGAGTTCAAATGCAATTAAAATATTAAATGCCTATGGAATTCATGTAACAGCTATTTCTTTGGAACAGGCAATTAGTTCGATTGAGTCTGTTATTAACTACATAGAGAATAAAACGATTGAAAAAGGTTATTCAGAGTGGAGAGGGCTCTTGATGGGAGCAGACCATTTTGCTTCTGCTGTTATCAATGATACAGAAAAACATATTTTGAAAGCTTTTAAAAAACCAAACTTATCTTTTTTCAATAGAACGAGTCCATTGTATCCATTATCATTAATGGATGAATATTTATCTGAAAAAAAACATACGATGGTTGTGGCTTGTACAGGTGCTGGGAAAACGGATTTCCTTTTTAAAAGATGTAAAGAAAGAGTTTTTTATACTTTACCATTTCAAGCATCAATTAATGCAATGTACAAGAGAGTAGGGAATGATTTAGCTGAAGCAAACCCTGACCTTGATATACGAGTACTACATTCATCATCAATAGTAGTCAAGAGAAAAACTGATGAAGAAGAAAGTGTATTGCAGTCTCTTTTTGGTTCTTCTATTAAAATACTTACACCGCATCAATTAGCAGCAGTTGCTTTTGGCATGAAAGGTTTTGAATCATTGCTTTTAGATTTAAAGGGTTGTGATATTATTCTGGATGAAATACATACTTATACAGGTATTTCTCAGGCAATTGTATTAAAATTGGTTGAAATACTAAAAACGATTGATTGTAGAATCCATATCGGAACAGCTACAATGCCCTCAATTTTATACAAAAAGATTATTGGTTTATTAGGAGATGATGTATTAGAAGTTAGTTTGCCTAATAAAGAACTAGACAAATTTAACAGACATCGTATTCATAAACTAGATTCATTTTCTGATACGCAAGAGCTTATTTCAAAAGCTATCAATAATAAAGAAAAAGTACTTATAGTGCTTAATAAAGTAGACAAGGCACAAAAGATTTTTGAAGATTTAAAAGAAATATATCATAACATCCCAATCTTGCTATTGCATAGCAGATTTAGAAGATGTGATAGAAATGAGAAGGAACGCCAACTTTTAGGTTTAGATTTATCAGGTAATCCAGTTGGTGAATACAATACTTCAACAGAGGCTTGTATCGTAGTATCAACACAGATTGTTGAAGTAAGTTTAGATATAAGCTTTGATATAATGATTACTGAAACAGCTCCTTTAGATGCTCTAATTCAGCGGTTTGGAAGAATTAATCGAAAACGTACCCTCGATAATATAGGAAATATTAAAGATGTATATGTAATAGCTCCACCAGAATCGGAAAAAGAAGCAAAACCTTATGACTTGAATATTTTAAAAAGAACATTTGACGTACTTCCTGACAATGAAATATTACAAGAAAGAGAACTTCAAGAAAAAATTGATGCAGTGTTTACTGAAATTAATTTTTTACACATAGAAGAACACGCTGTATTTAAGTTAGATGGAAAAATTACAATTGATAAACTTACTCATCGAGGGAAGTCCATTTTATTTGAATTACTTGAAATAGATTCAGTTACTTGTATTCGTGAATGTGACCAAGAAGAGTATGAAAATGCAAATTTTGAACGAAGGTTGGAATTAGAAATTCCTGTAAGATATTTTTCAGTTGCCAAAATGTTTCAATCTCAGAAAGGAAATAAACCCTTTATTGTTCCAGATTTGGCTTACGATTTAGATAAAGGTTTAGATATAAAAAGAATAAAGGAAGAAAATTTGGACGCTAAATATCAATTTTTATGATAACAACTTTAGTTGGTAGAACATTTCTAGAGGCATATAATAAAAAATATAAAGCTAATAAATCTCCAAAAGAATTCTTTGAGGAGATTTATTTTGAGATTTTTTATAATCATGCTAAATACATGCAATGGGTAACAAACTCACCTTTTGTACAAATGAAAACGGGACAGAAACCTCATTCATTAACCATTGATGAACGCAAAGAAAAGCTTGAAAACTTATTTGAAAAAGCTGAAAACGAAGAGCCTGATGCAAGTTTTGCTCTTGGCTTTCCTGCTTCAGAATCCAAAGGATATGCTAGTACTTCAGGCTTGGTAAGTGATGTGTTGATTCCTACCACAAGCGATGATATTTATTTGTCGTGGATTGGTAGTGGTTTAGGAATAGGTGTAGCGGGTGGTTTTTCAATACTTTTCAATGATGCTGAAATTACACTCAATACATTTGAAGGATGGAAGGTTTATCGAAAGTATTTAGAAGATGATGGATTAGATAAACTGAGAGGAAATCAAATAAATACTTGGAATGGACAATGGTTGACTTATTCTTTAGATAAAAGAGTCGGACGATTTAGAGCAGACTTTGATTTTACTGAATTAACCAATAAAAAGATATTTGAAATTAGTGCTACACTGGTTGAGGTAAATACTGTAAACTGGTCTCAATTATTTTTCAGTCTTTCACAACTATATCCTAATGGAGAATTGACAGGTTACGTTTATGGATTTGGACAAACCAATAAAACGATTGGTTTTATTCCTTTTTACCTAAAATCAGGACGTAAAATTAATAGTATTTATGCTCAATTGTTTGGAGAACACTCTATTAAAGCTGATGACTTCGAAAGCCTTTTTGGAATGCACATCAAACGTGCTTGTGAATTAGGAAGTATTGGTTTGCAGGCTCTTAGGCCTGATGGTATAACAAAATATATGGGAGAGGATAAAAACCTCTCTTTTAAAAAAGAAGAAGATACTCTTAATTATTACGCATATAAAACTTGGTTAGTAGCTATGTTATCAAAAAACAAAGAAGAAATCACAGATTATACACTTGAACTAGCGGAGACTATTTTAAGGTATAGAAATGGGTCTAAAGGGACAGAAAGACCTAATTTAATTAACAAAGAGCTATTTACATCTAAATCTAAACGGGGGTTTATTGATGCCTTAACTATGGTTATTAAAGATTTGGATAAAACTGATTTGGAGAGAATAAAGAAGTTGAAAGATGATATACATTTGATGACAAATGAAGAATTTAGCTATTTTAATTCTTTATTAAAATTTGATTACGCATTTCTTGAAAAAAAATCATAACTATATAACCTACAAAAAAATGACAACGATTTATATTAGAACTTTAAAAAGAGCTGAACATACTGTATTTTGTGTTGCTGATGGACAAAAAACATATTATGATGTTCAATTTGGAAAGTATATACCTTTTTCAAGTGGTCAACAAATAAAAAGATCGTTGATTGACTCTCTTTGTGAAGTCATTAATCAAGCACCATCACCTACTACTTTTCTTTTCGATATTAATAAAAAGAGTGAATTAGAAGAGGGAGAAGTTTATGGTACTTGTGACCCTACTTATGCAGACCAATTATTTGGAGGATGGATGAAGGCTGGCAAGGGTGGAAAAGAAAGAACATTAAAAAGAAGAAGCCCTCTTTCTATTTCTGCTATGAGAGCTTTACATCCTCTATTGGCTGGATCCTCTAAAGAAAATGCCTCATTTGATAGAAGTGATAGACCTAATAATCAAGTAATCGTTAGGGATGAAAATGGTAATGAATTGAGTGAAGACAAAATTGTAGCTTTTCTAGAAGGTAAAGATAGAAGTCTTAGTAGAAAATGGATTAAACCAGCAAATAGGGCATCAGGGTTATTTGTTTCTGATATTGCTATTGATTTACGACGTTTATTTTCTGTAACTATAAACTCTTTTGAGCCTGAAATGGCTGAATCGACTATTGAAAAATTGAAAGGAGAAGGCTGGATAGAATCAAAAAATGTATTTGGTGTTTGTTTGGTTGCTCCCAAAGAATTGAGACAAGAATGGATAAAAGGACTGGCAAAAGCTATTATAGATTGGAAAATCACGTCTAATCAATCAAGAACATTCAGCTTAATGGATACATTAGCAATTTCGATTAGTGATAATGCCAATAAGATTGCTGGAAGCATTAGAGCGAAATTATCAGAAGAAAACTCTGAAAAAGCTGACCCCATTATTGATGAATCATTAAAAGGTGTCGATACATTTATAAGTCTGCAAGCAGGAGGGTTTGTACATACAAAGGGGGAGTCAGTTGATGCTCTCGAAAAAGCAGAAGAACATTTAGTTAAACTATTATCTGATTTTGATTATGAAAATCAATAGATAATAGATATTTGTAGGGACGTTATACTATTATGTCCCTACATACCAACTCAATAAAACTTTTACACACTATGAATATTACTGCTACACATTTAAACTACTTGCAGGTATGTCATCGAAAAGTATGGCTTTTTTCAAATAATATCACGATGGAGCATACTTCAGAGTTAGTAATTGAGGGAAAGCAAATCGGGGAGGAGAGTTATCCGCAAAGAGCTGAACGAAATCAAGAGGTAGCTATTTCTACAGAGATTAATGGGATAACCTGTAATGCAAAAATAGATTTTTATGAAGCTAAAACTGGTGTTGTTCATGAAATAAAGAAATCTAGTGCTAAAGAGATGGCTCATGTTGCACAGGTACAGTTTTATTTATATCTATTGCGAAAGAATGGAATAGCAGCTAATTATGGATTGATTGAATACCCCAAGTTAAGGCAAACTGAAAAAGTTGAATTGTTGGAAGATGATATGCGAAATGTAGAACGTTGGGTAGAAAAGGTAGATGAGATTATTAACCAAGAAATGTGTCCACCTGCGTTGCCAAAAAGTAAATGTAAAAATTGCTCTTATTTTGAATTTTGTTGGAGTGGAGAAGAATAAAGATGTATTATTAAAATATATAGCTTACCGTTAGTAAATCTACAATCATGAAAAAGCCCTATTATTTATTTAACCCTGGAAGGTTGTCTAGACAAGACAATACATTAAAATTTCAACCTATAGACGAGCACGGTAATGAAGGTCAGCCCCGATTTATCCCTATCGAAACAGTAGATAATCTTTATTGTTTTGGCTCTTTAGATGCCAATTCAGCCATGTATAATTTTCTGGGAAAGAATCAAGTAGCTGTTCATTTCTTTGATTATTATGAACATTACACAGGTTCATTTATGCCCAAAGAGTATTTACTGGCTGGTAAAATGCAGGTAGAGCAAACAAAATATTACCTAGCTAATAAAAAGCGAATTATACTTGCCCAAAAGTTTGTGTTAGGTGGAGCTATGAATATGTTGAAAAATCTAAACTATTATAACAATCGACAAAAGGACGTAGCAAGACAAGTAAAAGCAATAGAAGGATATATTGAAAAGATTCCTCAGACTACACAGATAGATGAATTAATGGGATTAGAAGGAAATGTACGACAAACGTATTATGAAGCATTTGATGTAATAATCAATGATTTTCAGATGGGAAATCGTACTAAACAGCCTCCTAATAATGAAATAAATACCCTAATCTCATTTGGAAATATGATGTGTTATACCGTTTGTTTAGGACAAATTTATCATACGCAGTTAAATCCTACAATAAGTTTTTTACATGAACCCGGCTATAGGAGGTATTCATTAGCATTAGATTTAGCAGAAATATTCAAACCCATATTAGTGGATAGAACTATTTTTAGCTTGCTCAATAAGAAACAAATTCAATCAAGCGATTTCAGACAGGAATTGAACCGTTGTGTGATGAAAGAATCTGCTAGAAAGACATTTATGGCAGCCTTTGACGAAAAATTAAAAGAGACTTTTAAACACAGAAACCTTGGGCGGTCAGTAAGTTATAAACACCTTGTAAAACTAGAATGTTATAAATTGAGTAAACACATTTTAGGAATGGAAGAATATAAACCTTTTAAGATGAATTGGTAAAGCAGTAAAAAGTCTAATAGTTTTATGTAATATTTGTACATACAAACTACTAGATACTAGTCTTTTAACATATCACCAACATTTTTAATTAACAGATAAATTATCGAATTATGTATGTAATATTAGTATACGATATTGGTGAAAGACGAGTAGGCAAAATGTTGAAACATTGCCGAAAATATTTAAATTGGATTCAAAATTCTGTTTTTGAAGGAGAGATTACCGAAGTAAAGCTAAAAGAGCTAGTGATAGGAGCAAAAAAATAATGAATGAAGAATTTGATAGTTTAATTCTGTTTAAAAGTAGAGACCAAAAGTGGCTAGATAAACAGATAGTAGGGAAGGAATTAAGCAACATTGACAACTTTTTGTAAATAACGTAGTCGTCGAAGAAGAAAACTCTGATATTTTCAAGCATATTCTACTCGAAAAAATATCTAAAAATAAGCTAAGTTGTTGATTATCAATTGTCGTCGATAGCCCATTAAAATCATATCATTCTAGGTTGACGATTTTTAAGTGTTTTTTAGAATAAAAAAAGTGTTAAATTGAGCCAAATAAGCAGTTTTTGTAACGGCTTTTAATCGTACCAAGTGGAATTGAAATGTTTGTACACACTCAAAAACTCTGAAAAGATTTTACTTTTAATCGTACCAAGTGGAATTGAAATAGGCAATCGATATGATTGCAGCCAATTCACCACAGCCACTTTTAATCGTACCAAGTGGAATTGAAATTCTCTGCTTTTGCAGTTGAATCTTGTTTATAGTTGTCTTTTAATCGTACCAAGTGGAATTGAAATCGTGTTACTGGTGGAATCGGTAACGCTATCGAAACTCTTTTAATCGTACCAAGTGGAATTGAAATATTGTTGATACAAAAATTGAATACACACAAGAAGACTTTTAATCGTACCAAGTGGAATTGAAATTTTTTTGGGGAGTTCACTACTTTGACACAAAAGAACTTTTAATCGTACCAAGTGGAATTGAAATAAGAAATTGCGGAAAACCTTGTTCAAAAGGTTCACTTTTAATCGTACCAAGTGGAATTGAAATCGATAAAACCAAGGACGAAGCACATAATTGAATTGATACTTTTAATCGTACCAAGTGGAATTGAAATAAGTTGTAGGTACTATCTTGACGGGCCCATTCGTGGCTTTTAATCGTACCAAGTGGAATTGAAATGTGTTAGGATCGTATGGATATATAAAGTCATCCCCCCTCTTTTAATCGTACCAAGTGGAATTGAAATATTTATACCCGGCATCTTGATAGTTGAATCCCATACTTTTAATCGTACCAAGTGGAATTGAAATATTTGTTGAGAATGGTGTGCCTTTGTATGACCTATTAGCTTTTAATCGTACCAAGTGGAATTGAAATAAAATTCCCGCAATTTTTCACCCAATTGGGAATATCACTTTTAATCGTACCAAGTGGAATTGAAATAAAAGTTCGCCAAATTCCTTTGGCGTTTTGCCTGTCCTTTTAATCGTACCAAGTGGAATTGAAATTTAATTGCCCTTGGTGTTGCCTGTTTAGTGGTTCTCCTTTTAATCGTACCAAGTGGAATTGAAATCACACACCCGACACATTTAGGAATTAACGGTTACGACTCTTTTAATCGTACCAAGTGGAATTGAAATTTATTTGATTAACAAACATTTCACTCAATGTTGTTATCTTTTAATCGTACCAAGTGGAATTGAAATGTTCTACAACAGACATTACTTTATTATGAAAAACTTCTTTTAATCGTACCAAGTGGAATTGAAATAGTTTTAAGTTCGTGTATCATTGTTTGCTAATTTTTCTTTTAATCGTACCAAGTGGAATTGAAATAGAAATATATAAACTAAATTACTTCTATATAGTAATTCTTTTAATCGTACCAAGTGGAATTGAAATGTGTAAGAATATTTTGCATTTTGGTCAAAGCCAGTACCCTTTTAATCGTACCAAGTGGAATTGAAATGTAGAAAACGTTTATCTCTTTCAAATAAAGTTTTGTGAACTTTTAATCGTACCAAGTGGAATTGAAATTTCACTTTAATGATAGTAGTACCAGCCACAGGCGTTCTTTTAATCGTACCAAGTGGAATTGAAATTCGTTATCAAGCTTACCAGTATAAGGCTCCAAAGTGGCTTTTAATCGTACCAAGTGGAATTGAAATCTGATAGTTCGGGCGGGGCTGTCATTCGTAATACTTCTTTTAATCGTACCAAGTGGAATTGAAATAGACAAAAACGCCCGTTAACTCTGCTAATCTTCAAACCTTTTAATCGTACCAAGTGGAATTGAAATCAGAAGGCAGCAAGACAGACAGGCGAACATTTAAGCCTTTTAATCGTACCAAGTGGAATTGAAATTGTGCGGGCTGTACGCTAGCTCGTCAATCCAGTACTCTTTTAATCGTACCAAGTGGAATTAAAATAAGTAATTAAACTTAATCGTTATTTTATGGCTGAGATTTAATTCTGATTGTATTAAGGATATAACAGAAGCCTTTTATACGATATAATTTTACTCAAAATCTCTTCAAAATTTGCATGTTTTACTTTTCTGTGCCTTCTTGCGTGAAATCACAAAATTCCCATAAAATGAAAACTAAGTTGTTATTTTTTTTTATCTCTCTAACTTTTTGTTTTACTACTTTAGCCCAAAAGAAAAAAACTGCTAAGAAGGCTCCTCCTGTTAAAGTTTCAAAAATTGATTCTACTGAGCTACTTAATAAAAATCCTCTAAAGGTGGGTGCTCAACAAGCAAATGATGTTGTCGAGGCTAGTCTAACTGGCAAGGATTTAACAGCTAATCAAAATGGAGAAAAACGTTTTTATGATTCTTATAAATTATTGCTTCATGCGGGTGAAGAGCTTTTTTTAGAACATTCTTCTTCAAATTTTAGAGTGATGCTTAGCTTGAAAACACCTGCTAAAGATAAACAGGAGCTTAGCTATGATTCTCAACCTTTTAATGGAAATAGTATTAATAAATTCCATTATGTTGTGCCTGTTACTGGGACATATACTTTGCTGGCTACTTCAATGGATGCTGGACAAACGGGGAAGTATAAAATTACCAAAACGATAACAACACCTTCGGTCATAGAAGCTGGACTAGACCAAAATTTTGCTAATCAATTTAAAGCTCTTGAGAAATCAAAGAAGGTGAACTTTAAAAATATTACTGGCGAAAAAATTAAAAAGGATAAAAAGGAGGAGAAGAAAGATAAAAGTGCTGGACTAGAAAGCTTTAAAACATCTTTTGAATTGATAGCTGGGAAGTCTGCTTTTATTTTTCAAGATAATGGGGGACAAACGGCTAATTATAAAAGTATCTTGCTAGAAAGCGAGAATGAAGCTGATGCAAAGGCTTATTTTGAAACATTAAAAAAGCAATTGCAAGTGCTTACTAGAAATTGGACAGAACAAACTAATACCGATGCTAACTATAGTTCTTCAACAGATGCTGATTTTATTACCTTAAAAATTAATACGATTCCTCCTGTAAAGAAAAAACAAAAACAACTTTATCAAGTAGAGTTCGTTTATAATTAAAGAGGAGTAATGTTATCTTCAAAGAAATTAAAACAGATGGCATGGCTCCCTAAGTCATGCCATCTGTTTTAAAAATGATTGCTCGTTTAATTTATAACCTTTATAACAAAAAAGATTATGCAAATAGCTTTAATTACAGGTGCAAATTCTGGTATTGGATTGGCTACAGCAAAGGCTTTGGCTATTGAAAAATTTGAATTGATTTTGCTAGTTAGAAGTCATGAGAAAGCAATGGCTACTGAATCTGAGATTTTAAAAGTTGCGCCTACTACTAAAATGAATTTCATTATTGCTGATTTAATGGATTTGGCTTCTGTTAAAAAAGCTACGGATGAGATTAAAACAAAATATACTATAATCGACCGTTTGATTAATAATGCTGGATATTCACCCGTGGGGATTTCTTTTACAAAAGATGGATATGAAAAATCTTTTGTGGCAAATCATTTAGGGCATTTTGTATTGACGATGAATTTGATTGATTTATTGAAGAAATCAAAAGAAAGTAGGGTGATTAATCTTTCTTCTGCGGCTCATGCTTTGGGAAAAGTAACGCGTCTTTTCGAGAAAAATAATACTAAATTATCGGATATGGGTGCTTATGGTGATGGTAAACTAGCCAATATTTTGTTTACTAAAGGTCTAGCTAAGTATTATAAAGATTCTTCAATTACTGCTTATAGTGTGCATCCGGGAGTAGTAAAGTCAAATTTTGGAAGCGATATGAATGGCTTACTAAAAATAGGTTTTGCGCTAGCTCGTCCATTCATGATTTCTGTCGAAAAAGGTGCGGCTACTTCTATCTATTTAGCTACTACAGATATTCAGGATTTAAGATTCAGAAATGGGTATTATTTTACAAAATCAAAACCAGCTTCGACCTTCAATAATGGCATTACCCCAGAAAGTATTGAATGGTGTTGGGAAAAAAGCTTAGAAGCAACAAAGGCGTTTATTTAGTTTGGTGTTAGTGAATTGTAATTGAGAGGATGCTTGTTCTAAAAAAATAATCACTCATTCACAATTCACTAACTCACCATTAAATTAAGCTGGCATTGTAGGACGAACCTCTATTTTACTAGGTAACGTTCTTGCAGGCATTTTGATTAAATCTGCTACAATTTGTCCAATATCTTCTGGTTGAATCTTCCACGCATCTTTTTCTGAAGGAACATGTCCGTTAAAATGTGTAGCGACTGACCCCGGCATTACAGTGGTAACTTTAATGCCATCTTTTCTTAAATCCATCATAATGGCTTGAGAAAAACCTACTACGCCAAATTTACTAGCATTGTATGCCCCACCATTTGCAAAAAAGTTGGTACCTGCCAAACTAGAAATCGTAATAAAATATCCTTGAGTTTCTTTCAATGCGGTGTAAGAAGCCTTAATACTATTGAAAGTTCCCGTTAAATTGATGTCAATGGTTTCTTGCCATTGTTCAGCCGTAAGGTCTTGGATAGGAGCGAAGTGACCCACCCCTGCATTGGCAATTACATAATCAAGTCTACCCCAAGTAGCAATAATGGTATCAACAGCACTTTGTTGTGAAGCTAAATTTCTTACATCCGATTCAATACCAATTGCAAAGCCTTCTTTAATTTTATTCAATGCTGTAGCTGCTTCGTCGGCACTGCTTTGTGTACGACTTGTAATTGCTACTTTAATGCCAGCTTTGATAAGGGCTTCTGCAACGCCGTAGCCTATTCCTTTTGAGCCTCCTGTGATAAGAGCTGTTTTGATAATGTTTGTCATTGATTTAAAAAATAAGTTTGTTTCAGTAATTATGAAAAAGAATTGCCTTGTTCTTCATCCTAACATGAAACGAACAAGGCAATTCGCATTAGAGTAACATTAAGAGATAACTTGAAGTTCGACTAAACTTTTTTCTTTTTCCATAAATAAAAAACTGGAATGCCCAAGGCTACAATACCAACACCTGCCCAAGAAGGAACAGGTTTGTAAATCAGAAGATTAACACAAAGTGCAGTAGCAAATAAAAGATAAATAGCTGGAATTACTGGATAACCAAAAGCTTTGTAAGGTCTTGGTGCATTTGGTTGTTTTTTACGCAGGATAAATACGCCTACAATGGTAAGTATATAAAATACTAGAATAGCAAAAACGGTATAATCTAATAAATCGCCATAAGTTCCTGTCAAACAAAGCAAGCAAGCCCATCCACATTGAATTAATAACGAAAAGGCAGGAACTCCTTTGCTATTTAATTCCCCTGCTTTTTTGAAGAAAAGTCCATCTTTTGCCATGGCATAATATACTCTGGCTCCTGATAAAATAATACCATTATTACAGCCAAAAGTAGAAATCATGATAAAAACTGCCATAATGATAGTCGCAGGATTACCAAAAATCATTTCGGCCGCTGCCGTTCCTACGCGGTCGTTGCTCGCAAACATAATTCCTCTTGAAAGGGTATCTGTCGCATTTGGATGTCCTTGTACAGGCAAAAGCATCAAATAAGCAACATTGGCTAAAATATATAAAGCACTAACTGTTAAAGTACCGTACAATAAACTTAGTGGAATATCACGTTTAGGATTTTTCATTTCTCCCGCCGTATAAGTAACATTGTTCCAAGCTGATGAAGAAAACAAAGGACCAATCAAAGCTAAGCCCATTGCCGACCATAAACCTATACCCGACAAATATTCATAGTCCATGATTTTTCCATTTTCCCAAATGATTTTCACAGGACTCCAGAAGTCAATTGAATTGATTGCCCACATTCCTTTTTTAGGGTCGGAGCCTACAATGATTCCTACCACTGCCAAGCCCAACAATGCCCCAATTTTGGTAACAGTAAAGATTAATTGTACCAATTTGGCATTTTTTACACCTTGAATATTAATGAAAGTAAGTAGAAGAATTAGGGCAATGGCAAGGAGTTGTTGCGTATCAAAGAATAGGAACTTATGTTCAGTGCCGATGTATTGTGGCAATAATACACCTGTATATTTGGCAAAAGCCACAGCTACTGCTGCAATAGTTCCAGTCTCGATGACTAAAAAGGTTGTCCAGCCAAACAAGAAACCCGTTAATGAATTATAGGCTTCTCTTAAATAAACGTATTGACCGCCAGCGTTGGGCATCATACCTGCCAATTCGCCATAGGAGAGTGCTGAAATTAAGGTAATGATACCAGTAATAATCCAAGCCAATAATAAATAACCAGGTGAGCCAAGGTTACGAGTAACGTCTGCTGAAACAATAAAAATACCAGAACCAATCATTGAGCCAATCACAATCATGGTGGCATCAATTAGGCTGAGTTCTTTTTTAAGTTCTTGTGATGAAGTAGGGGAAGTGTTTTTTTCCATTGAAGGACTTTGGGTTAGTTTGGTTGATAAACAAACTTAACGAAATGAAGCCTGATTTCAAAATTTGATAAAACTGAATTTCCCACTTCGAGCGAGACGCTCTTTTTTCTTGGGGGTAGTAGGAGAACCTAATACAAGTGGTACGCCCAGCAAGGCATAAATTACCTCTCAATAAATTTATTTGAGATTTTTTGATTGAAGTTTTGAAATGTTGACAAGATTAAACTATTTGCAGGGTGTTCTTGCATCTATTTTAAAATTAGATAAATAGATGCAAGAAATAAGCTTTAAAGTAATCACGTTTATGGCATTTATATACTCTTGTCAGCAATTTTAAAATCTAATAAATATGAAAATTACTTTTATTTACATTTTTCTGTGTGTTTTTACATTTGAAGCATTAGCACAAAAGAAAACAAACAATTCACTTAAAAAACAAACGAAACAGTCTTTATCCATTGTTGACAATTGTATGTTACATTTAGATTCAGTGGTTAATGAAGAAGCTAAAAAAACTATATCTGAATATGATCCCATGTGTGCTATGATAGCACCTTCAATGATTTGTTTACAAAACTATATAATAAAAAAATGGGATTTGGAAGCACAATGCCCGAATTGTACCTCTTTGAAAGAGTACCTTACACGCCACAAATATAATGAAGCGAGAAAAATGGCTGAGGACATTGCTGTTGCATATTGGGTTCATTTAAAATTTCCCCAAATAAATGGAAGTATAGAAAACTATATATCGAAAAAAAGTCTATTCCTACCCCCTGGAATAAATTACGAAGAGATAAATTGCGACTTTAACTTTATAAAACAATAATTATCGCTCAAATTAGTCTTAGGTAAATCTACTGCCAGTGGCGGGTATTATTTTTTATCGATTTACTACAGGACATTGCAGGATGGGATTGTCATGTGATGTTTTGCTCCTGCATCTCGCAGGGAGGAATTATTTTAAAGAGTTTTGTCAACTTATTATAAGTTGACAAAACTAATAGATAAGCTAAAGGACTAACCCTCAAACTTAATTTTATGATAAATATCTGATACCAAAATACTATTCCCTTCTACAGTTATTGAATCTTCTAGACTATAAAAGTCTTGATTTATCCAAGTGTTTGGATTATCAGAACGAATAAAAGTTGATACAGTTACTTTCTCAGGATTGATGTAAATCACCTGTTGAAGACTACTGAGTAATTTATATTCAGAGAGTTTTTCTGATAAATCAAAGGCTTTGGTGGCTGGCGAAAGTACTTCTACAATAATATAAGGATTCGTAATGATTGTACGAGAATTTGCTTTAAAAATAGGACTTCCCTTTACAACCATCACATCAGGCATATAATATCCACCTTCAAATTTAGGAATTTGAACACCTGAATTGCTTCCAAGAATATCATAATCATCTTTTTTAAGATTAAATAATTGAAAAAGTAACCCTATAAAAGTAGCCGTTATTTTTTCGTGCCAGTATGATGCTAATCCCATTGTGATAATCTCATTTTCATGATATTCTATTTTAAAAGGCAAATCCGCTACGACAGAGAAATATTCTTCCTCTGAGGCTGGAATTCGAACCAACTGCTGCGTGTTAAGCTCAGACAAGATGGTTTCTTTGATATTTTTAGCGACTACCATAACCTTTATTTTTAATCAAATATAATGAAAATTATTACTCGTATTACTGCTGACATCAATCGGACAATAGCTTAGTCAACTTTTTAAAAGTTGACTAAGCTGGTTATATGCCTTCTTAAAATTCATCTTCACAACCAATCGGTGCACCCGGAGGTAACTCTTTATGAACAGCTATTTTGGCAGCCGATGGGCTTTTCATACGTTCTAACGCATAATCTAAATGAGCTAAATAACCTGAGTCTTTTACTGTTTTTTTGCTTTCTTCAATATATGCTTTTAAGTCTTTTAAACTTTTAGCAACCAAGGCTTTGGCTTGATAGTTAGCTTTTTCGTTTACGCTCAAAGCCAATAAGTGTGTCAACAAAATTTGCTCTGTTTGATACTGTACTTCAAGGGCTAACCCTTTCTGACGTGGGGCTTTAAATGTTGCTTCTATTAATTGACTCGTTAAATCATCCAAAGTCAAGCCTTCACCACGAGATGCATATTCTACCATTCTTGAAGCGCGTTCTGGATGTAATAAGAACTGCAAAGGAAAATCTGCCGCAGATTCCGCTGCTGCTAAAGCGTCAAATGCTAAACCAGTTCTCTTTTTAAACAATTCTCTTGATGCATTATATCCCGCTGGACGAGGAGGAATCAATTTGATAATGTTTTCTGAAAGTGTTAATACTTCTGGACTTAAACATTTAATTGCCGCTGTCAATGCTTTTTGTTGTGTTTCTTTTGAAACCAAAATCGTTGGTGTTTGTCCGTCGCCACGCAATGCATAACGATAATCAACCCCACCTACAATTTTAGCAACAGCTTCTATTTGATAACGATGTAAGTTGTAAACTGGTACTAAAGCATCTTCTAAAAAGGCCATTGGCACTCCTTCACGAATGGTCTTTTCGCCAAAATTACTTAACGCTTTTTCTCTTACTTTCAATAGTGTTGTCAACCCTTCAATAGGGTCTTTACCTTCATCCCATAAATGAGCATTCGGACTTACCGCACCTGCTGGGCGAGCATCTTGGTCCGTTAAAAACAATAAACCTTTATTTCTAGCTTCTTGCAGAATCTTGTTTAACCCCGCTTTTTCATCAGTTCCTTTAGGGAAATCTTGGTAACCAAAAGCAATAGAAGCTTTATCCCACGCACCAATACCCACTGCGTAAGCATCAGACATATCAACATCTCCTTTGGCATTCAAGGTTACTCGTGGATGCGGATAATCCATTACCGAAGCCCTTTCATTCGTACTTGCTGAATAGTTGTGCATAATACCTAACGTATGACCCACTTCATGGGCAGCCAATTGTCTAAGACGAGCCAAAGCCATTTTCAGCATCGGATCTTTTTCAGGGTCTAATTTTTTGCCATTTTCAAAAGGGGAAAGTAAGCCTTGCGCAATGAGGTAATCCTGACGAACACGCAAAGAACCTAAAGTAACATGCCCTTTCAGAATTTCGCCAGTACGTGGGTCAATCACTGAAGCACCATACGACCAACCACGCGTTGAGCGATGTACCCAGTTGATTACATTGTAACGAACATCCATTGGGTCGGCATCATCTGGCAAAAGTTTTACTTGAAAAGCATTTTTATAACCAGCTGCTTCAAAAGCCTGATTCCACCAAGACGTACCTTCCATCAAAGCCGAACGAATAGGTTCTGGAGTACCATTGTCTAAATAATAAATAATGGGTTTTACCGCTTCAGATACCTTAGCATTAGGGTCTTTTTTCTTTAGACGATGTCTTACGGTATAGTATTTCTCAACAGGTTCGCTTACTGGAGTCGAATAGTCAAAATACGAAATAGCATTAAAGCTTGAACGTGGGTCGAATTCTCTTTTCTCAAATTGATTATCTGGTAATTGTACAAACCCATGATGCATTCTTAAAGTGATAGCATCCGACGAAGGGGTAACCGATCTTACAAATCTTCCTGCGTCACTTCCACCAGTAAAGGTTAGGCTTACTTCAAATTCAGAGTTTTGTGGGAAATTTTTAGTACGTTCAAAATACATGGCTGAACGAGATTTATCTAATGAATAAGAACCTTCGCCCATGCCCTTAATACGGTCGGTTACACCCATGGCATCCTGCATTAGCAAGTCGGTGATGTCTACCAAATATTTGCCATTTTCTTCGGCTTCAACGGTAAAACCTGCAATAGTAGACTGTGCGAAAGATTGCATAACTGCACGTTTCTCATTGGCATCGTTTGTGATAGCACGATACTTTAAATTGGGCTGAATTAATAAAATCTTTCTGCCTACTTTATTGAAAAATACCACTTTTTCATCACCTAACAGGCCACGGTCTAGTCCAATATCATTTGAACCCAAACCCGCAGGAAGTGAAGTAATGTAGAGAAATTCTTGATTGAGATTAGCGACTTCTAGCCAGATTTTGCCATTGTCTTCATCCCACCAGTAGTTCATAAAGCCTTCATATTTTTTGAAGGAAGCAGTTTTTTCAGCAATTGTGGGCAACTTCTGCGCAAAGCCTTGAAAGAAAATTAATAATAAAATGAGGGAAAATAGTTTTTTCATTGAATTGTAATAAGTTGATGAAAATTAAATTAAGTGAGTAAATAATATAAAAGCTTTTATTTATCCAAAGGCATTTCTTCTACCTCTTTCCAAATGTATTTGTTAAACCAAATCCAGTTATGCCACATCGCCGCTAGGCGTTCTTTGGGTTTAGTAATCCCATGTCCAAAACCTTTGTAAACGATTAGTTTTGCAGGAACACCCTTGTCTTGAAGACCTTGCAATAATTCGTAGGCATTAGCAATAGGAACTCTTCTATCTAATTCTCCATGCTGAATAAGTGTCGGTGTACTAGCATGATTGATATTGGTCATCGGAGAGGTCTTTAAATAGACATCTTTATCACTCCAAGGAGTTGACTGTAAATACTGTCTTGTAAAAGGGTGAATGTCTGTACTGACATAGTACGTTACCCAATTTGAAATGCCTGCACCTACTGAAATAGCTTTAAATACATTGGTATTCGTCGTCAAAAATGCTGAAATGTATCCACCCTGACTCCAGCCCATTGAACCCATCCGAGTGGTATCAACAATCCCTTTGCTTTTCAAATAATCAACACCTGACATCACATCCCACATATCGCCAACCCCCAAATTTCTAACATTCAAAGAACGAAAAGCTTCACCATATCCAGCTGAACCTCGATAATTCGGGCGAAGTACTAAAGCGCCTTTTTCCAGAAATTGCAAGATAGGGTAAACGCTTCCACCTGGTGTTGGTGTAGGTACATCAACGCCCGTTGGTCCGCCATGAATCAATACTAATAAAGGATATTTCTTGGTTGGGTCATAATTTTTGGGTTTATGCAAAACACCCTCAATCTCTGCCCCGTCTTTACTTTTCCATTTTATTACTTCACTACTAGCCGTTTGCCAACTAGCAATCTGAGCATTCATATTGGTTATCGCTGTAAACTTCAAATCAGCTATTTCACCAATTTGTATATCAAAAAGGCTATCATAATTTCTCCCTAAAAAGGCAACTTGTTTAGCATCTTTTGAAAAACTTGGACTAGCAATCAAATCAAATTTAGCCTGAATTTCTTTTACTTTTCCTGTGATATTATCCGCCAGAAACAATTTCATTTTTGTCCTTTGCGAAGCTGTAAAATACATGCCCTCATTCGTCCACTCTAATATATTAATATCTTCATCAAAATCACTCACCCATTGTTTCGTCTTTTTTGAGACTAAATCAATGCTGAAAGTTTTAGGATTTTTATAATAATTTGAAGTTGTATCATTCAGTGAAGTAGTATATAAAATACTTTTTGAATCTTGTGACCAAGCTTCGAAAAAATCACCTCCTGCATTGTTAACTAATAGTGTACTCTTCTTAGATAAAACGTCTAAATAAGAAACATCGGCATAAGTACTTGATTGAATGAGCGGATTAGGTTGATGTGTGAAAGCAATCTTAGTACCATCTGGCGACCACTTGAAATAAGTAACCGTAAAATCGCCTTGGGTTAATCTGCGAGGTTTAGGTAGGGTAATACAAGTTTTAGTCGAATCTTTTGAATCATAGCAAGGCTTTTCGTTAGGCGACGGAAACAAATCTGTTGAAAAATCTACCAACCATAAGTGTGTAAGCTTAAATTCTTCATCATCTACCTCAAAGCCCCCATAGCGTTCTTTTTTTGATTTCAAGCTTTTTGAATCTTTTTCAGTGATTGAAATCGCCAAGGTTTTACCATCTGGCGACCAACTAAAGCTATTGATTCCTTCGTCTTCCTTGGTTATTTGTTGGGCTTCTCCACCGTCAGCTCTGATGACATAAATTTGATTTTTATCCCCTCTGTCTGCTAAAAAAGCAATCCATTTACTATCAGGCGACCAACTAGCTGCAACACTACTTCCTTTTACTGTTCTGGTTAATTGAAAAGGCGTTTGCTTGTTTTTAGATAACCACAACTCTGTGTCATAATTATTCTCTTTCCAGTCTGCTGTTGTAACCGAAAAAACAACATTTTTTCCATCCGGTGAAATAACAGGATTCGCTACATTTCGTAAAGACAGGTAATCTTCAAATTTTAAACTACTATTTTTTTGAGCAAATGTACTCAGAGAAAGTAAAAGTAAAATAATGACATTTTTTTTCATGGAGGTTGATTGATGAATAGTTTGTTTTTACAGTTTAAATATCGTAAAAAAACGCCAATTTTGTGTCATGAATAATCAAAATCAACCACTTAAAATTTGGGCAGGGCTAATTACGCTTTACTTGGTTTGGGGTTCTACTTATCTAGCGTTGCGGTTTGTTGTTGAAACCGTTCCATCAATGATGGCCTCTGGTTTTAGAAATCTAATAGCGGGCACTATACTTTTTCTTTTTTCTATCGTTAGTAAAAAGTATCAGAAGCCTTCGCGTAAAATGTTGGTCACTTGCTTATTTACTGGCTTTTTGATGCTATGCTTTGGTAATGGATTATTCACCATAGCTGCCAAATGGATGCCTTCAAGCTACTCAGCCTTGTTTTCAGCCTTGGGACCTGTTATGCTGGTTTCTTTACTTTGGGTATTCAATCATGAAAAACCAAAACCAAAAGTAATTGCTGGGGCATTGTTGGGTATTATTGGTGTAGGAATCTTGATGAGTTTGAAAACATTAGCCCTAAAAGGTTTTGAACAATATTATGGATTAGGCGTTTTATTCCTGTTCTTGGCTACTTCAGCTTGGAATATCGGTGTGGTAATCGTCAAAAAAGCAAAAATATTTAATTATCACGCTTCCCAGATTTCGGGAATGCAGATGATGACGGGGGGGATTATTTCCTTGATTATCAGCTTAGGACTAGGAGAATTTAGTCATTTTGATATTACCAATATCCAACCCAAAGCATATTTATCTTTTATTTATTTAGTAGTTTTTGGATCTACTTTGGCTTTTCTAATTTTTAACTGGTTATCAAAAGTTACTTCTCCAACCTTGGTTGCTACCTATACGTATGTCAATCCGTTAGTAGCCATGGTATTGGGTTCATTGTTTGCAGGCGAAAGCCTACATCCATTGATGCTTTTGGCAGGGGGTATCATTATTACAGCTGTGATTTTGATTACTACAGCCAAAAACAAAGCTATTACAAAAAATACATAACATCATTCTCAAATTTTTACCTTTCAAAACCAATCGTATGAAAAAAATCATTTTAACATTTTCTTTTTTATGCTGCATGAAGTACGCTCAAGCACAACAAGAAATGCCATTGTATCCAGATGGTGTTCCGAATGCGAAACAAGTACCTAATACCCAAAAATCTGTTACTGATAAAAACGGTGTGCTTAGAATTTCAGAAGTAACCGTTCCTACCTTAACTGTCTATCCTGCTGATGCCGACAAAGCAAATGGTACTGCCGTAATTATTTGTCCGGGTGGTGGTTATGCTATTTTAGCTGCAAGTCACGAAGGGTCAGATGTGGCGAGTGTTTTTAATAAAATGGGTGTAACAGCTTTTGTATTAAAATATAGATTGCCTAATAGTGATGCTCAGGTTGATAAATCAATTGCTCCCTTACAAGATGCCCAACAAGCCTTAAGAACCGTTCGTAAAGATGCAGCCAAGTATGGTATTAATCCTAGTAAAATAGGCATAATGGGTTTTTCAGCGGGCGGACACTTGGCTTCAACGGCAGGAACACATTTTAATAAACAAGTAGGAGAGGTGACGAGCGAAGTTTCTGTTCGTCCCGATTTTATGATTTTGGGTTATCCTGTTATTACTTTTAAAGACTTTGGTCATGCAGGTTCAAGAATCAATTTAATTGGTAAAACGCCTGACCAAGCTTTGATTGATGAATATTCAAATGAATTGCATGTTACTGCCGAAACGCCTCCTACTTTTTTAGTACACGCTGGTGATGATACAGCAGTGCCTGTAAGAAATTCCTTAGAATTTTATCAAGGCTTACAAAAAAATGGGGTATTGGCTGAATTAGTAATTTATCCTAAAGGTGGCCACGGATTTGGTTTGAACAATAAAACCACCAAAGAAAAATGGATGGATAATGTGAAAAACTGGATGGATTCGTTGGGTTTACTTAGCAAATAGCTTTAGTAATCAGCCGTAAACTTTAGCATTATTCTGTTTGAGTTCACGGCTGAAAATATCATTTAAAACTAGCCTAGCGAAATATTAAATCAATATTATCGCTGGGCTTAATTTTATAAAAGCCTTTTATTTTGAAGATAGTCTTCCAGAAAAACTTTAGAAAGACTAATGTTTTTAAAGCAAATATTTTTTGACTTCTCAATTCAAAAAATGGATTCCTAAGCTTAGAAATATTCACGGATATTTTCCATACATAAAAGAAAATAGCCAGACTTACATAATGGAAAATAAGGAAGAGATAAAAGCCTATACCATATTCTTTCCGAATCCACAATAAATTAGAAACTTGCATTTGTGTGCCAAATCGGTTGATAGGCGAAATATTAGTTCTTCTAAAAGGAGAATCTTTTTCGAGGTGAATAAATTTAATGTCTTCTGAACAACATATTTTCCCTGCTTTTCTTAGCCTACCAGCCCATTCGAAATCTTCGGCATACATAAAGAAATCTTCATCCATTTTGCCTACTTTTTCTACTGTTTTGCGAGCAATTAGCATAAAAGCTCCACAACATAATTCTGATTGATTAGGGTCTTGAAATTGAGGTTCGGGAAATAGTTTATCTAAATATTTGTTAAATGAATTAGGGGTAATAATCAAGAATTTCAAAAACTCATTCCTATTCCTGAAATAAGGCATTTTTACTAAATCAGCCGTAACCTGAATTCCGCCAATAACAGATATTTCTGGTTGAGATTTAAGCAATTGCCAAGCTTTAAATATAGCATTATCGAATAAGAGCGTATCTGCATTTAATAATAAAAAATAATCACCTTGAGCAACGGCCATTCCTTGGTTATTCCCTCTTGAAAAGCCCGAATTATATTTACTAGCAACCCAAACGATTTCTGGATGAACAGATTTAATAATACTTTCCGAAGTGTCCTGAGAATCATTATCTACCACTACTACTTCATAACTAATATCCTGTGTAAATTTTTTAATAGAGCTTATGCAATTGACTGTTAATTCTGCTGACTTGTAATTAATAATGATAACCGAAACATCCATGCGATACTGGGTTGTTGAAAATTTTCATAAAATTATTTTTGATTAAATGAGATTAGATAAATTTTAATCTTATCAATCAAAAGTGCTTGCTTATGGGCTATATTCAAAAAAATGAATACAAATATAATGTTTCAATTCCACTTGGTACGATTAAAGCTACGAAATAAGTATTAATAGATAAGTGGGAAACTAAGGGTACAAAAAAGCCCGATGCCACAGACATCAGGCTTTCTAAATATAATCCTTACTTTATTTAATGTTATTGTCTTTGTTTTTCTATTTTAATTGCTTCACCCTCTCGTTTTTCTCTTCGTCACAAAAATAATAAAAAATCCAAATAAATAAACATATAATACAATTATTTGTAAGAAATATTTGTTTTTTTTGGTTTTAGCCTCTCTTTTCATCATTTAGACAAAAAATAGTACTAAAAATGCTCTAATTTTGGCACTATAAACCGCTTTTTGCATACAAATCTGGTCTTCTAGTCTTAGTTCTTTCAATAGATTGCTCGAATCTCCATTCATTTATTTTCGCTTCATGACCAGATAGAAGGACAGGAGGAACACCAACGCCTTCAAATTCGGCAGGACGTGTATACACTGGTGGTGCTAAAAGATTATCTTGAAAAGAATCTGTCAAGGCAGAAGTTTCATCATTCAATACCCCTGGAATCAATCGGATAATAGCGTCAGCACAAACCGCTGCTGCTAATTCGCCACCAGAAAGTACATAATCACCGATAGAAATTTCTTTGGTGATAAACATATCTCTAACCCTTTGGTCAACACCTTTATAGTGTCCGCAAAGAAATAACAGATTGCCTTGAAGCGAAAGTTGGTTAGCCGTCTGTTGATTGAACGTTTCACCATCAGGCGTCATGTAAATCACTTCATCATAATGTCTTTCGCTTTGCAAATGTCTGATACAACGTGCAATCGGCTCGACGCTCATTACCATGCCAGCACCGCCTCCAAAAGCATAATCATCTACTTGACGTTGTTTAGAAAGAGAGTAATCTCTTAAATCATGTAAAACAACTTCTACATGACCAGCCTCTTGTCCACGTTTTAAAATTGAATGAGCAAAAAAGCTTTCCATCAATTTGGGTACTACAGAAATAATATCTATTCGCATGGTAGTTTTTTTGAAATTAATCTTCCAAATACACTTCTAACAACCCTTCTGGTAAATTTACATGAAGGATTTTTTGCGCTTTTTCCGCTTGCAATACAATTTCATCAATTACCGGAATCAACACTTCTTTACCTTTATAATCCATCACCAACAAATCTTGCGCTTGCATTGAATGTACGGTTTGTACAGTACCTAAATTTCCTAGATTTTTGTCAACTATTTGAAAACCAATGATTTCATGGTAATAGAATTGGTCGCTATCCAGTTCTGGTAGTTCTTCTAATGGTAAAAAAGCCTGTAGGTTAATCATTAATTCTGCTTTTTCAAAAGAGTCTACATCTTCAAAATGCACGATAGCACGATTACCCGATAGTCGGTATGATTCTATAAAATAAGGAACCAATTCTCCTTTTACTTCCAAGAAAAGGCTTTCTAAATCTTCATAATCTTCAGGAAAATCTACATCCAACCAAAGGATTACTTCGCCTTTTAGTCCGTGAGTTTTTGTGATTTTCCCTAGTTCAAAACAATCCTCTTTAGTCATTGGTATATATTCAGTATCAACTTTGTGGCTTGACACTTGATTTTGCTTTGATAAAATGAACAAATGTGTTAAAATAAAAAATGATACAAAACAGCTTATCAAAAGAGTTTTGTATCATTTTTATGGAAATTTCTTTGGGAAAATTACTCAGCAGCTTCTGTAGTAGCTTCTCCTTCAGCCGCTGGAGCTTCAGTTTCTTCTGCAACAACTTCTTCTTCAACAGTATTTTTCTTAGCAATTGCAGCAGCACGAGCAGCATTGATTTCAGTTTCTCTTGCCATACGAGCAGCTTTATCAGCAGCTTTAGTAGCTTCAAGACCGTCAGTTTTACCAGTGATTTTTAAATCTTTGCTAGTTTTCCAGTCGTTGAATTTAGAGTCAGCAATTTCTTGAGAAATAGCACCTTTGTTAACACCCACTTGCAAGTGTTTTTTCAACAATATACCTTTATATGACAAAATTGCACGAGTAGTATCTGTTGGTTGAGCACCGTTTAAAACCCATTTCAAAGCGCTATCTTCGTTCAAGTTGATAGAAGCAGGGTTTGTGTTTGGATTGTACGTTCCGATTTTCTCAATGAATTTACCGTCACGTGGAGCTCTTGCGTCAGCAATAACGATGTCGTACATCGCTAATTTTTTACGTCCACGACGTGCTAATCTAATTTTAACAGCCATTTTTTATTTACGTTTTAGTGAAGGAACCCGTCCTTCGGTTATGGTATTTGTAAATTGGAGTGCAAAGATAGTTAAAATTAAAGATTTAACAATGATTTGATTGACAAAATATTTTAGAATAACTAAAAAGAATGCAATTGCCTTGAGAATCGATTTTCTTAAAAATAAATAATTGTATTTTTAAGATATTTATTTTTAATTTACTTTGATTTGGATTTTTTATCATACTATTTATTACTGCACTGACTTACATGGTGGCTAATAAGTAGTTTAGCAAATAATAATGCAATTTTTTGCAATATAAATGTAATTTTACGTTCAATACTGAATTATAAACAAAACTTAAATTAAATACATGAAAAGAAGAGACGCAATTGCTAAAATGGCTTTGGCGATGGGAGGAATCCTTTCGGCAAGTACTTTGGCAACAGTTTTGGAAGGCTGTAAATCAAGCAGCTCGGCAGAAGCAACAGCCCTAAGTTTTTCGCCTGAGGAAAGTGCAATGATTGCAGAAATTGCTGAGATTATTTTACCCCGCACACAAACACCAGGAGCAATTGATGCTAAAGTACCAGAGTTTATTCAAATGATGGTGAAGGACTGTTATAAAGAAGACCAACAAAAAGCTTTTTTTGCAGGCTTAACTAAATTGGATGAGGATTCTAAAAAAGCCAATGGTACTGAATTTTCAAAAGCAACACCAGCACAAAAATTAGCGTTGATTAAAGCAGAAGATTCAGCAAAAGAACGTTCTGAGTTTTGGAAAACAATGAAGGATTTGACGATTTTGGGATACTTTACTTCTGAGCCAGGTGCGACAAAAGCACTAGCGTATTTGGAAGTTCCGGGTAAATATGAGCCCATTAAATTAGAAAAAGGACAAAAAGCTTGGGCAATGAGCTAGTTGTTTTTTAGAAAAGAAGTCACAAATAATTCATTAATTTCAAATCAATATCAAAGTGGAAATTACAGGAACAGGAAATAAAGCAAATACTTACGATGCTATCGTAGTTGGCTCAGGAATATCTGGCGGTTGGGCTGCCAAAGAATTGTGTGAAAAAGGCTTAAAAGTAATCATGCTTGAAAGAGGGCGTGATATCAAACATATTCAAGACTATCCGAATGCTACTAAAGCACCATGGGAATTTGAACACCGTGGTAGAGTAGATAATAAATCTGCGGAAGAGCATTTCATCGGAGTTCGTACAGGTTATACTGTAAATGAACCTTGGAGAGATATGTTTGAAAATGATAAAGAAAACCCAATTGTTGAGAAAAAACCAATCGACTGGATTCGTGGATACCATGTTGGTGGTCGCTCTTTGATGTGGGGTCGTCAGTCATATCGTTTAAATGAAAAGGATTTTGAAGCAAATGCTAAAGAAGGTCTTGGTACCGATTGGCCAATTCGTTACAAAGATTTAGCTCCTTGGTATGACCACGTAGAGAAATTTGCAGGTATCAGCGGTAATAAGGATGGTATTGATGTGTTACCGCATGGTGACCATTACTTACCAGCGATGAACATGAATGCTTTAGAGAAAGAACTAAAGAAAAGAATTGAAAAGGAATTCTCTTCTCGTCACTTTATCATGGGGCGTACTGCACACTTAACGGGAGAATCTAAAATTGCTTATGATTTAGGACGTTCGCAATGTCAGTTCCGTAACCGTTGTATGATGGGCTGTCCTTACGGAGGGTATTTCTCTACGCAGTCTTCAACGCTTCCAGCAGCGGTAAAAACGGGAAATTTAACACTTCGCCCTGACGCTATCGTTCAAGAAGTTATTTATGATGACAAAATAGGCAAAGCAATAGGTGTAAGAATAGTTGATCAAAATACTTTACAGTCAATCGAATATTTTGCTAAGATTATCTTCTTGAATGCTTCGGCTTTTGGAAGTACAGGCATTATGTTGAATTCAAAATCGAAACGCCATCCAAATGGCTTAGGAAATGAGTCAGACCAACTAGGTCGTAACATCATGGACCACCATTTGGCGGTTGGTGCAAGAGGCGAATTTGAAGGGTTAGAAGATGACTATTACTATGGTCGTCGTGCTAATGGTATATATATACCAAGATACCGTAATTGGGGAACTGACAAACGTGATTACTTACGTGGTTTTGGTTACCAAGGTGGAGCTTCTCGTGAAGATTGGGGTCGTGGTGCTGGTCAAGAAGGATTAGGTGCAGACTTTAAAGATGCCTTGAGTTACCCAGGAAAATGGACATTCAATATCGGTGGTTTTGGTGAAGTAATACCAAATCCTGAAAACAGAATGACATTAGACCCTAACCAAAAAGATAAGTGGGGAATGCCATTATTCGTATTCGATGCTGCTTATGGTGACAACGAACTAAAAATGCGTGTCGATATGAAAAACGATGCAGCAGAAATGTTAGAAAAAGCAGGATTGAAAAACGTTACTCCTTACGATGACCAAACTAAACACTTGGGAATCGGTATCCATGAAATGGGAACTGCCAGAATGGGAACGGATGCTAAGAACTCTGTATTAAATAAAAACAACCAAGTTTGGGGTGCAGAAAACGTATTTGTAACTGACGGTGCAGCTATGACTTCGGCTTCATGCGTAAACCCATCGCTTACTTACATGGCTTTAACAGCAAGAGCAGCCTCTTATGCCGTTGATGCTTTGAAAAAAGGTGAGTTGAAATAATAATGAGCTAACGGGCTTTGTAAATCGAAGTTTTAGGTTTCAGAAAATGATTAAAAGTCCTCAGTTTTAAGTAACTGGGGACTTTTTGTTTTGGGTATTTTTGATTTATCTACTACTTTAAATCTATTCCTTAATGACTAATATGCCCTCAGAAAGCTGAAACCTGACAGCCGATAGCTAAACTAATCTGCTTAATAAACAGACGATTATGGGCTATTAATTTATCTTTCAGAAAGTTTAAAGCTACCTTTGTAGTAATAATCAATTTACAGTCATGACTTTCGAAGAATTAAATCTTAATAAACAATTACTTAACGCCCTTGAGGATTTGGGCTTTACTTCACCAACAGCTATCCAAGAAAAAGTTTTTTCTGTAGTAATGTCAGGGAAAGATGTTTGTGGAATAGCACAAACAGGAACAGGGAAAACGTATGCCTATTTATTGCCATGTCTTCGTCAGTTAAAATTTTCAAAAGAAAAAGCCCCACAATTAGTAATCATTGTGCCTACTCGCGAGTTAGTAGTACAAATTGTAGAAGAAGCTCAGAAGTTATTGACTTATATGAGCTTTAAAGTATTGGGCGTTTATGGCGGTGTAAATACAAAATTGCAAGTAGCAGAATTGTTAGAAGGAGCAGATATATTAGTAGCCACACCAGGGAGATTAGTTGATTTAATATCAGTAGGGGCATTTTCGGGTAAATCAGTCAAAAAATTAGTGATTGATGAATTTGATGAAATGTTGAATTTAGGTTTCAGAGCACAATTAAAGATTGTGTTTGGCAAATTGCCTCAAAGAAGACAAAACTTACTTTTTTCAGCAACACTTAATGAAGAAGTAGAGCAATTAATAGAAGACTATTTCAATAGTCCAGTAAGGGTAGAAGCTACTCCCGTAGGTACGCCTCTTGAAAATATTAGCCAATCTTATTACGAAGTACCCAACTTTTACTCAAAAGTGAATTTCTTGAATTTGTTATTAGCCAAAGACGAGACAATGACAAAAGTATTAGTCTTTGTTTCAACCAAACACTTAGCTGATGTACTATTTGAGGAGGTTAGTCCAGTATATGGAGAAGCAGTAGGAGTAATTCACTCGAATAAAGCTCAGAAACATCGTTTTGATAGCGTAGATAAATTTCAATCGGGGGAATGTAGAATATTGATTGCTACAGATATTATAGCCAGAGGCTTAGACGTAGCAGAAGTAACCCATGTAATAAATTTTGATTTACCAGAAACTCCACAAAACTACATCCACCGTATAGGTAGAACAGGACGAAAAGAGCGTAAAGGTATAGCAATATCGTTTGTGGTTGAAAAGGAGAAAGAATATCTTTCAGAGATAGAAAATCTGATGAATTATTTGATTCCTCAGCAAGGATTGCCAGAGGAATTAGTTTTATCAACGAAAATTTTGCCTGCGGAGACTGAAAGAGTAACCATGAAAACCATTCAAGTGAAAGCTCCTAAAAAAGAAGAAGGTGGTGCGGCATTTCATGAAAAATCAGAGAAAAACAGCAAAGTAAACGTAAGAAGAAACCATGCCGCAGAAATGAAAAAGAAATATGGCAGGGCTTATAAGAAGAGAGAATAATTTGGTGAATTAATCATCGAAAGGTTTATATAGAAAATATGTAAGATAAAGAACGTTTTAATAAAGGACGATAATCGTCGATTATAGAAACGATAGATTTATTTTACATATTTTTTTAATAAAAAGTGCTAAATTAAGCTAAAATAGCCATTTTTGAAACGGCTATTAATCGTACCAAGTGGAATTGAAATAAATATGAATATGAGATTATGACTAAGAGAATTTCACTTTTAATCGTACCAAGTGGAATTGAAATTCGGGTCGCTTAAAGCGTTGTTTTTATTGAGGTTGTCTATTAATCGCACCAAGTGGAATTGAAATTAAAAACTTCCTATCTACGCCTGTTACTCCATTTAAGACTATTAATCGCACCAAGTGGAATTGAAATATTTCTGACCATTGAGTTTGCCAGTAGTGTTTCGACTTTTAATCGTACCAAGTGGAATTGAAATAGCGATGAGGATAGCGTTGAAATTGCTCGTTTCGACTTTTAATCGCACCAAGTGGAATTGAAATTCAAATAGGTCTTCTACAATGTTTATCAATTCTTCACTTTTAATCGCACCAAGTGGAATTGAAATTTCACAAGATTAAGCCCCGTTACTTGCTGTAAAGCACTTTTAATCGCACCAATTGGAATTGAAATCCAACACAATAATAAGCCCTAAGCTGTACGGTTACCTATTAATCGCCCCAATTGGAATTGAAATGTAAATAGTCGTTTTGATATTTTGCTTCAAGTGCACTTTTAATCGCACCAAATGGAATTGAAATAAAGAGTATAACTTTACATCAACAAAAAAGCCCTAACTTTTAATCGTACCAAGTGGAATTGAAATAATAGAAGCGTACGAACATCTTATGTGCAATCCGCGCTTTTAATCGTACCAAGTGGAATTGAAATCTCGTGAAAGCACAGCTGGCAGAGTCATCTAAAGCTATTTTAATCGCACCAAGAGGAATTGAAATAGTGACCCTGCACAGTTTAGGAACTATGGCTATAAGCTATTAATCGCACCAATTGGAATTGAAATGTCGTGGCGATGGCGTTGCCAAATTGCAAAAGAATCTTTTAATCGCACCAATTGGAATTGAAACATAATTAACGAGACTGTTAACGATAAAGACCAACGTCTTTTAATCGTACCAAAAGGAATTAAAACAAACCCCCAAAAACCAAAATCTTCAAATAACCTTATTTTAAAGAAAAATCAGGATGATTCATTTTTGCATGATATTTAAATTTAAGTATTTTTGTGAAAAAACTACTAAATGTATCAACCAGGGTTACACCTTATTTGTGACTGTCTAAGCAGTAAAATTGAGTTGCTTTCAGATTATATTGATTGCCAACAATTATTAAATGAAATGATTCAGCATCAAGGCTTATCTAAAATTGGAGAGGTTTACCACAACTTTCCTACAGGTGGTTTTACAGGAGTTGTATGCTTAACAGAATCTCATATCTCTATTCATACTTGGCCAGAGTTTGGACGCATAACATTTGATGTTTTTCTTTCTAATTATCAGAAGGTAAATGATAAAATAGCCCATACTATTTACGATAAATTAATAGAACTGTTCAACGCCAAGGTAATTGCTTCTCATGAAATTAAGCGTTAATCAACTTTTTCACTTTTCTCAGGACTATCAATGTGCAAGCTGCTTAACATTACTCCGTGTTAACTGTGCTGCTACACAATGTCTTGTATGTAATAGTTGTGGAACATTACACGTAGTAAAGAAAAGTAATCTTTATGATGGCCAATATAAAGTAGATGAAATCCATAACCATAAATATCCACAAGGAGCTAAATCAACTATTTCAATAGGAACTAAGCTAAAACTAAAAGAAATTGATTTTACGGTGGTTGGGTTTCTTAAAAAGAAAGAAGGCTCTTATGCTTGGCAAGAATATTATCTTTATAATGAAAAAGAAGGGTATTATTTTCTTACAGAGTATAACGGACATTGGATTTTCTTAAAAGAATCTACTAATGCGAATATTAATACCTACAAAATTGAGATTACGTTTGAACACCAAAATTATCGCCTTTTCAGCGAATATCATGCTAACATTAAGGGAGCATTAGGAGAATTCCCGATAGATTTACTGGAAGTATCAAGTACTTCAGTAAAAGAATATATCAATCCACCTTATTTATTAACGGTTGAAAAACATAGAAAAAAAATAACTTGGTTCAAAGGAGAGCACTTGCCTAGTATAGAACTATACGAGGCATTAGGTGAAAAAGTGGAATTGCCAAAAGAAGATGGAATAGGTGTAATACAACCTAGTTCTTTTTCAGTGTCTTTTGTCGAACTAATGAAAATAGCAGTGATTGCCCTTACTTTATTAGTAATAATACAAGTGTTTTTCTCACCTTCAGAGCGTGTTTATTCAAAAGATTTTAATGTATTTTCTATCGAGGAAATGCGTCCGAATAGTGAGTACGATAGCACTAAATTCTATATTACGCCAAGTTTTAAACTAAAAGGAGGCAATAGAAACATTGAGTTTACCTTAAGAGCAGATGTTTCAAACAATTGGTTTGAAACAGATTTGGTATTAGTCAATGAAAAAACAGGGGAGGAATACACAACAAACTTGGGTGTTGAATATTATTCGGGTGTTGAAGGAGGAGAGTCTTGGTCAGAAGGAAGCACAGAAATGAGTACACTACTTGAAAAAATACCAGAAGGAACATATCATTTAGAGATTACACCCTCATCTGCTTATCCATCCATAGTTTCTGATTTTTCAATCATTGTAGATAGTGGCGTTGCTGACATATATAATTTTTTTATCGTGCTAGTTTGTATAGCTATTATCCCTGCCTATAGCTTTTACATAGAGAGAAATTTTGAAAAGAGCAGATGGGACTCAAGTGAATACTCGCCTTATTTAGAAAATAATTAGTATGGATAATATAGAAAATTTTATTAAAAACTTCAAGTCAATAATAGCCAATCAAGCTACAGAAAAACTATTATATATAGGCTTTATTACAGTTTTGATGTCGTATTTTACTTACTGTAAATACAACGGACATAGCTTGCTTTACTTGATGGAGTCACATTCAGAAAAATGGGCACCTAAAGGTAATAATGATGGATTTAATCATAAATAAAAGTTTAAACAGTAATAAAACTGAAAACCAAATTAATCATGGGAGCATTTTTTCATTTAAGTTCTATTATCGACTCAATAGTGTATTCATTCATTGGGATTTTTATTTTAGTAATATCATTCGTAACTATCGAGAAAATCACACCTGAAAATATTTATAAACAGGTTGTTGAAAAAAATAATACAGCCATAGCATTGATATTTGCGGCCTTTATTATTGCCATTGCTATCATTATTAGCGCAGCTATTCACGGATAATTATGCCTATACTCTTACTATTCGCAGTTTTTGTGATAGCTACCTGTGGGCTTATTTACGAATTGATAGCAGGAACGCTCGCGAGCTATCTACTTGGCGACTCTGTCACCCAATTTTCTACGATTATTGGTGTTTACCTATTTTCGATGGGAGTGGGTTCATTTTTCTCTAAATACATTGAAAAAGAGCTATTAGCTTGGTTTGTAAAAATTGAGATTTTAGTAGGATTAGTCGGTGGAACAAGCTCATCTATACTTTTTTTAGTTTTTGACAAAGTAGCCTCATTTCAGATTGTTTTATATTTTCTCATTGGCTTAACAGGTATTTTAGTTGGGTTAGAGATACCCTTGTTAATGAGGGTACTCGAAAAAAGTAAATTTGAATTCAAAGAGATAGTGTCAAAGGTTTTTACTTTTGATTATATCGGAGCTTTATTGGCTTCAGTATTATTCCCTTTGATTTTTGTCCCGTATATGGGGTTAATACGCACCTCCTTCTTTTTCGGTATATTCAATACTATTGTAGCCTTAATTGTATGTCATCAGTTTTCCACCGATTTAAAAAACAAATTTGCATTAAAACTATCAGCTTGGACAGTATTAATATTGCTGCTGATAGGTTTTCTTACATCTGACAAAATCATGTCTTGGTCAGAATCAATGGCTTATCAGGATAAAATTATTTTTGCTAAATCAAGTTATTATCAACGCATCGTTCTGACACGTAATCGAAAAGAACTCAAATTATACCTTAATGGTAACTTACAGTTTTGTTCCACTGACGAATACCGTTACCACGAAGCCCTAGTTCACCCTGGCATGTCAACTAATCCTCATATCAAAAAAGTACTAGTATTGGGTGGAGGAGATGGGCTTGCAGTTCGCGAATTGTTAAAATATAAGCAAATTCAGAAAATTACACTGGTTGATTTGGATGCTTATATGACAGATTTGTTCAAAATGAATACTCTATTAACCTCATTAAATCAAAACTCTTTGATGCATCCTAAAGTAAATGTAATTAATACAGATGCTTTTCAATGGGTTAGAAATACCAATGAACGATTTGATTTTATCGTCATTGATTTTCCAGACCCTTCTAATTTTTCAGTAGGCAAACTCTATACCAATACTTTTTACCGAGAAGTAGGAAAGTTATTAAATGATAATGCTGTTTTAGTAGTGCAATCAACCTCACCTTATGTAGCACCCAAATCTTTCTGGTGTGTTAATAATACCCTTCAGTCTATCGGGTTACAAACCCAACCTTATCATTGTTATGTTCCTTCATTTGGTGAATGGGGATATGTTTTAGCCTCAAAAAAATCCTTTCAAGTAAAGAATAGTCTGATTCCTAACCTTAAATTCCTGACTACTGATTCATTTGACCAAATGGCGTATTTTCCCAAGGATATGCAAGCCGTTAATACCGATATTAATAAACTGAATAACCAAATACTAGTACATTATTTTGAGGAAGAATGGGGGAAGGTACAATGAATAATAAGCTAAAACGAAAAACATTTATTTTCCGTTTGCTTACAGGGGTCAGTGCTATATTAGGTGTTTCGTGGGGAACAAAGGTACTTTTAGAACCCTTGAAAAGTCCGATTAAGGGGCGAATATTAGGTGCAAACTTTAAAATAGGTCATTTGTTAAGGAAACAGCCTGTCAATATTGACTCAATTAATCAACAAGCTATCGAAAAGATAACAACGCCCATTTTGATAGTCGGTGCTGGAGTATCTGGTTTGGCTGCTGCTAGAAAATTATATCAATCAGGACACAAAGATTTCTTTTTAGTTGATTTAGAAGACCATCTTGGAGGGAATGCAGATGCGGGCAAAAATGCTGTCACTTCATATCCATGGGCAGCACATTATCTACCAGTTGCTAACAATGATAATAAAGAATTATTACGTTTTTTAGAGGAACACAACGTGATAACTGGTTACTCTGACCAAGGCTTACCTAATTACAATGAATATTATTTGTGTCAATCTCCGCAAGAAAGACTTTTTATGAAAGGTCATTGGCAAGAAGGGTTGATCCCCAATTATGGGATAGCTGAAAGTGATAGAAAGCAAATAAATGATTTTTTTGAATTAATGAATCATTATCGGCAAGCCAAAGGCGCTGATGGACGTTGGGCTTTTACCATTCCACTCAGTGAAGCTTCAGAAGATGAATCGTTTAAAGCCTTGGATGAAATATCGATGACTGAATTTTTGAAGCAACATCATTTTGATTCAGAATATTTATTATGGTATGTAAATTATTGTTGTAGAGATGATTATGGTATTCAAAGTACTATCACCTCCGCTTATGCTGGTATTCATTATTTTGCTGCCCGAAAAGCCAAAGCTGCCAATGCAGAAAGTAGTGCCGTATTAACATGGCCAGAAGGTAATAACTTTTTGGCTAATGCCCTTGGGAATGATTTTAAAGAAGCCATAAAAACCCATGTACTAGTTCAAATGCTTGATTTGACTTCTGCGAGTGTAGAAGTAACTGCATACAATTGGAAAAGCCAGAAATACCTGCATATAAATGCTCAGAGAGTTATTTTAGCTATCCCACAATTCATTGCTAATCGATTATTGCCAGAAAGTTTGCAACGTAATAATCATGATTTATTTCAATACGCACCGTGGATGGTGGCAAATATTACAGTAAATCAATTACCGATTGACAGTAATGGATTTATGTGTTGGGATAATGTTGCTTATCGTTCTCCTTCACTAGGATATATTAACGCTTGCCATCAATTACTTAATCGTAATCAAGATAAATGGGTATTGACTTATTATTTACCCTTATCTAGTAAATCTCCTTTGGAAGCTAGAAAAGAAGCTATTCTGAAAAAGCATCAAGATTGGATTGAAGAGATTTTGAGTGATTTAGAAAGCTATCATCCAGCTATTAGGAGTACAGTAGAAGAAATTGATGTAAAAGTCTGGGGACATGGGATGATTTCCCCTGTTGTGGGTTTTATTAGTGCTAAAATGCGTAAATTATCTGCCCAACCCATTGAAGATAAAATATTTTTTGCCCATTCAGATTTAAGTGGTATTTCAATTTTTGAGGAAGCATTTTATCAAGGCAATAGAGTAGCAGAAGAAGTAATGCAACATTTATAGATAGTTTTAATAGGTATTTGTATGACCAAACAACCTTGGATAACCAATTCAAAAACAGACTTACTGCTTATCCATACGCCAACTTTTGTAGCATTGGCTTTGTCATTTTTATTTACTCGTTCTTCATTGATGTATGAAGAAACGCCACTCTGGGCATGGGTTATTTTTATTTTATTAATAGATGTTGCGCATGTGCATAGTACCTTGTTCAAAACATACTTTGATTCGCATAGCTTTACCAAGCATAAAACGCTCTATTTATTAATACCCCTACTTTCATATCTATTTTTTGTAAGCTTATATTGGTATGGTGGAAACCTTTGGTTCTGGAGGATATTAGCCTATTTAGCTGTTTTTCATTTCATCCGTCAGCAATATGGTTTTGTCAGACTTTATAATCGACAACATCAACAAGCTAGCTATTTTGATATATTCGATGAACTGATTATTTACCTAGCTACTATCTTACCCATCATTCATTGGCATCTTAATTCGCCAAGAAATTTTGTCTGGTTTATCGAAAAAGATTTTTATTTAATGCCCTCTACAGCAATGTATCTATCGGCAGTAAACTGGCTTTATATAAGTTTTGTAGTGATTTATTTACTTAAAGAAGCATATTGTATACTTAATAATCAGTTAAATATACCTCGTATTTTACTAATGTTGGGTACCGGGGCATCATGGTATTTAGGAATAGTGGTATTCAATAATGATTTAGTTTTTACCATTTTGAATGTAGTAACACACGGTATTCCATACATGGGTTTGATTTGGATAGACCTCCAGAAAAGAAAGGGAACAATTACAGGTTTTAGTAGCGTTGTTTTTAGTAAGTATGGACTATTTATTTTTATAGTAACCATTGTAAGCATAGCCTACTTTGAAGAAGCTCTTTGGGATGCCACGCAATGGGGGAGCTATGAATCTCTTTTTTCTTGGGCTTATTTTCTGCCTACTACTGATTCAGTATTAGTACAGTCTTTACTCATTCCATTATTAGCACTGCCTCAGATAACACATTATGTTTTAGACGGCTTTATTTGGAAAAGAAGTTTTGAGGTTTAGGGTTATATTAAGATGAAGTCTTGTATATAGCCAATTGTAGAGACAATTTCATTCAGAAGGTATTTTTCCCTCAAGCAATTTAAAGTTGTATAACAGTCACTTGCTTGAGGGAGTCTACCTTACTTCTTCCTAGTATGATGCGGGTAATTGAAGAAATAGGACGTTAGTAAAGGCACTCCAAAAATTGCTACTGTAATGGCAGAGATATAAGCATCTGCTTCTTCACTTTCCAAGAATTTAGCAATTGGGTTTTCTGGTAAGAAATGCGTTAACAACGATAAGGTTAATTTTAAACCAAGTACGCCAATCACTAAAAAGGCTGCTGTTTCTAGGAAAGGATATTTTTCCATCAACTTCACAAAAGCTTGTGCTACAAAACGCATTGCCAAAATACCTATAAATACTCCGATACAGATTAAATATAGATTATCTGTAAAGGCTACGGCCGCAAAAACATTGTCAATAGAGAATGCTAAGTCCATTACTTCTACCAAAAAAACAGTAGCCCAGAAAGGACCTAATGCTCCTAAGGTCATGCGATAGAACCAATTACTTTTTTTGTCTAGCAGGTCGTCGCTTTCTGATGGAGTAGCTTCTTTTTTGAAATAATCATACGTAAGATACAATAGATATAAACCGCCTATCGGTTTCAACCACCAAACTTTTACCAAAAAAGAGGCGAACAAAAGACAAATACCTCTGAAAAAATATGCACCAATAATACCATATTTAAGGGCTTTTTTTCGTTTCTCGGGCGATAAATCCATTACCATCGTAGCGAGTACCGCTGCATTATCCACCGAAAGAAGACTTTCTATCAATATTAAATTACCAACTATTAAGGCTGCTGCCCCTAAATCATTCCCAAAAATTTGATGCAAAAAATCCATAAAAACTGTTTAGTGTCCAAAAGATTGCCAAAGTTACAAACTTTGACGCCTAAAAGAGAAGGCTGATAAGAATATTAATTTGGTTGGTTATATAGGATTAAGAGTGGTAAATGAACAAAGAGGTATATTTGAGAAGTAAGTTAATACCTTAAAAACAATGGCAGACAATTTTCAGGGAATAATTCTGATAAATTATCACAGTTTTCTAGCTATAATTACTTATTTGTTGGCAAAAGAGTACTCATTTTTATAAGTGCTACCTTTTTTATTAATAAATAACTAAGTTCATATTTTGTTTGAAGTTAAAAATTGAACAAATTAGATAATACAATTCATTCAACTAAACTATCTTAATATCAACAACATGAAAAAAAATACTTACTTTTTATCTTACCTTCTTTTGTTGAGTTTAATCAGTCAATTCCCTTTATTTGCTCAGTCCAAAAAAGCAGTGGCTAAAGTAGAAACAACACTGATTGATGCCAAGAAAATAGAAAAATTACAAAAAGAGATTATTGAGGAAATCGACAAGAAACAAGTGTTTTCTCAACAGATGGTCGATATGATTTTCAGTTTTGGCGAGCTTGGCTTCCAAGAGTACGAAACTTCAAATTATATAACAAGCATTCTTGAAAAAGAAGGATTTACCATTGAAAAAGGTGTTTCGGGTATTCCAACAGCATGGATTGCTAAGTGGGGGAGTGGTAAGCCTGTGATTGCGTTGGGTTCAGACATTGACTGTATCCCTAAAGCATCACAAAAACCTGGAGTAGCCTATCACGACCCTATTATTGAAGGTGCTCCTGGGCATGGCGAAGGTCATAATTCTGGTCAGGCACTTAATATCACTGCCGCTTTGGTGATTAAAAAAATTATGGAGCGTGAGAAAATCGCAGGTACATTAGTCCTATGGCCTGGCGTAGCAGAAGAATTAGTGGGTACAAAAGCTATTTTTGTGCGTGATGGACATTTCAAAGATATTGATGCTTGTATATTCACCCACGTGGCTAATAATTTAGGCGTACAATGGGGTGATGCTGGTAATAATGGTTTAGTTTCCGTAAAATTTAGCTTTGAAGGCGAGGCAGCTCATGCGGCAGGGGCACCCTGGAGAGGTAAAAGTGCTTTGGATGCTGTTGAATTAATGAATATTGGCTGGAATTTCAAAAGAGAACATTTATATCCTTCTCAACGCTCGCATTATGTCATTGTGGATGGAGGCGACCAACCAAATGTTGTGCCTTCTAAAGCGGCTGTATGGTATTACTTCCGTGAAAGAACATATCCGAAAATTAAGGAGTTGTATGAAGCAGGCGTAGCAATCGCAAAAGGAGCAACGATGATGACGGGTACTACGATGACTTACGAGGTATTGGGTAGTGCTTGGCCCGGACACTTTAATAAACCTATTGCAGAAAATGTTTTTGAACACATCAAAAAAGTAGGTTTACCAAAATGGAGTGAGGAAGACCAATTGTTAGCGACTTCATTACAAGCAGAATTAAAGTCGCCCGAGAAAAAAGGGTTAGCGATGAAAATAGATACTACCATCGAGCCTGTCTTGGTAAGTATGGGTGGTGGTTCGGATGATATTGCTGATATTTCATGGAATTTGCCGACTGTAGTATTGCGTTATCCTTCTAATATTCCTGGATTACCGGGACATCATTGGGCAAATGCTATTAGCATGGCTACACCGATTGCACACAAGGGTGTAACGGCAGGAGCGAAAGTAGAAGCCCTTACTTTATTAGATATGTTAGTAAAACCAGATTTGCTGACGAAAGCATGGGATTATTATAAAAATGAGCAAACGAAGGATGTAAAATATGAACCATTGATTTCACCAAACGATAAGCCTGCTATTAATCTCAACCAGCAGATTATGGCTAAGTTTAGACCAGAAATGAAGAAATTATATTACGACCCATCGAAATATAAAACTTACATGGAGCAGTTAGGAATTACCTATCCAACTATCAGAAAAACGCCAACTGAAGAGAACAAGAGTAGCGTAAAGAGTGGAGGAAATTAAAATAAAGAAAATATTAAATAATTTTAACCTACTTGATGCAATTTGATTTGTCAATTAGGGTTTTAACATAGATAGACGGCTATTTCTGCCGTCTATTTTTATTTTATGAAGAATATTTTTAAAAATTTAGGGTATGTTTCCTTAATAAACTACTTATATATCCTGATTACTTTTTCATACAAAGGACTAAACAATCAAGAAAAAAATCAGAACAATGTTTTCATTAATTAACAAGTCAGTCGTAATAACAGGTGGAGGGTCAGGAATTGGTCGCGCAATCTCATTATTATTTGCTAAACTAGGAGCAGAAGTAAATATTTTAGAACTCAATGAAACAGCCGCACAAGAGACTGTTGACGAAATTCGTGCAGAAGGAGGCAAAGCTAATGCTTATGCTTGTAATGTAACGAGTCAAGAGGCTGTTAAAACAGTTTTTGCCAACATCGGTCGCGTTGATATTTTGATAAACAATGCTGGTATTGCACATGTGGGTAACCTTGAAAAAACTTCAGAAGAAGATTTCGATAGAATTTATAATGTAAATGTAAAAGGAGCTTACAATTGTTTATACGTTGCCGTTCCGATGATGAAGGAAAACAAAGGAGGGGTAATATTAAACATGGCTTCTGTAGCGTCATCTGTAGGCATTGCCGATCGTTTTGCTTATTCAATGTCTAAAGGTGCCATTCTCACCATGACATTATCTATCGCCAAAGATTACATCAAAGATAATATACGTTGTAACTGCATTTCTCCAGCCCGCGTTCATACTCCTTTTGTAGATGGCTTTTTAGCAAAGAATTATCCGAATAATATTGAAGAGATGTTCGAAAAACTTTCAGCTACTCAGCCCATAGGAAGAATGGCCAAACCATCAGAAATTGCTTTTCTTGCACTATATTTATGTTCGGATGAAGCTGGCTTCGTTACTGGCTCTGATTACCCAATTGATGGCGGATTTATTAGATTAAACAACTAAATTTTAAACAATACTTATGAAAAAAATAGTCCTGTTTTCTGTATTATTCTGGACGATGACCTCATTTATTCAAGAGGGAAAACCTAAAAAAATTATTTTCTTCGGAGACTCTATCACTCAAGCTGGTGTACAACCCAAAGGATATATCTCGCAGTTGCAAGAGATGATTGACAAGAAAGGCGATAAAGCTAAATATGAATTGATTGGTGCAGGCATTGGAGGGAATAAAGTTTATGATTTATACTTACGCTTAGAAGATGACGTACTGAGCAAAAAGCCTGATTTGGTAGTGATTTATGTTGGTGTAAACGACGTTTGGCACAAAGCGACATCAGGTACTGGTACTGACCCTGATAAATTCATTAGATTCTATCAAGCTTTAATCAACAAGATTCAAGCAAGTGGCGCCAAATTGATATTGTGTACACCTGCTACTATTGGTGAAAAAACAGATTTCAGTAATCAACAGGATGGTGATATGAATCAATACAGTACTTTTATCAGAAATTTGGCAACAAAGAATAATATTCCTTTGTGTGATTTAAGAAAAGAATTCTTAGCGCATAATTTGAATAATAATCCTGAAAATAAAGATAAAGGTATACTGACTACTGACAGAGTTCATTTAAATGAGCTTGGAAATCAGTTTGTTGCCGATAAATTATTCCCTTTAATTACAAAATAAATTGTTATGAAATTATTTAGATTTGGCGAAGTAGGTAATGAAAAACCTGGAGTAATCTTAGAAGAAAAATGGCTAGATGTTTCGGCTTATATTCAAGATTATAACGAATCTTTTTTTGAGAATGATGGCTTAGATAAACTAAGTTTATTATTGGTTGAAAAACAAAATGAATTGCAAGAGATTCCCACAGGTGTTCGTATCGCTTCGTGTGTTGCTCGTCCTTCTAAAATTGTTTGTATTGGGTTGAACTTTGCCGATCACGCTCGTGAAACAGGCGCAGCTATTCCACCAGAACCTATTATTTTCTTTAAGTCAACTACGGCACTTTCTGGGCCAAATGATGATATTATTATTCCTAGAAATTCAGTAAAAACTGACTGGGAAGTAGAATTAGCATTTGTCATTGGTAAAAAAGCACAGTATGTAGACGAAGCTGATGCGCTGAACTATGTAGCAGGCTACTGCTTACACAATGATGTTTCAGAAAGAGAATTCCAAATTGAAAGAGGAGGAAACTGGAGTAAGGGAAAAGGCTGTGATTCGTTTGCACCACTTGGACCATTCTTAGCAACTACGGAAGAGATTGAAGATGAGAATGATTTAAAAATGTGGCTTTCTGTCAATGGAAAAATTGTACAAAATAGTAATACCGACCAATTGATTTTTAAAATACCTACCTTGGTTTCTTATTTAAGTCAATTCATGACATTATTACCGGGTGACGTTATTTCTACGGGTACGCCTCCAGGTGTTGGTTTAGGCTTTAACCCTCCAGTTTTCTTGAAAGAAGGAGACGTAGTTGAATTGGGTATCGAAGGTTTGGGTACACAAAAGCAAACGGCTAAAAACTGGAAAGCATAATTTTTTATTTAAAAATGAGTTATGTAGTTTGGAAATTTGAAAATGAAAGAGATACTGCCAGTTTTTTGCAAGCTGTGTCTTATCTTTAGGTAATTTAATACTTACCTCTTTTCAAATTTTCAAACTATTTTCAATTTTTAAAGAAAAACAAACCTTATGACCATAGATGCACATCAACATTTTTGGCAGTACGATGCACAACGACATGATTGGATTTCAGATGAAATGAAGGTGATTCAGCGGGATTTCTTGCCTGAGGATCTTGCTCCAATTTTAGCAAAAAATAACATTTCGGGTTGTGTAGCCGTGCAAGCTGACCAAACTTTAGCAGAAACCGATTTTTTGATTGAATTAGCCAACAAAAATGCTTTTATAAAAGCCGTAGTTGGTTGGGTAGATTTACGAGCAGACGATGTTGATGATATTTTAGAACATTATGCCGAATTGCCTATTGTAAAAGGTTTTAGACACGTAGTGCAAGGAGAAGCCGATACTGAATTTATGCTCAGACCAAAATTCAAGGCTGGAATTACAGCCTTAGGAGCATTTGATTTTACTTATGATATTTTGATTTATCATTATCAGTTAGAGCAGGCTATCCAGCTGGCAAAGTTGTTCCCAGACCAAAAGTTTGTCTTAGATCATATCGCTAAGCCCGATATAAAATCTGGGGAGTATACGCAATGGCAAACCAATATCAAGAAACTAGCCTTACATCAAAATGTATATTGTAAATTATCAGGAATGGTTACCGAAGGCGAGTGGAAGGATTGGAAAGTAGCTGATTTTAAAATATACTTAGATACGGTAGTAAAAGCATTTGGTACCGAACGCCTAATGTATGGTTCAGATTGGCCAGTTTGCTTAGTTGCTGCTGAATATGAAGAACAATTGGGGATTGTTAATGAGTATTTTTCTGCATTTTCGACCTTAGAAAAGAAAAAGATAATGGGAGGGAACGCTCTCAAATTTTATAATATTTAAACCTTACCTCAGCTCTATGTAATTATTGCTTTGGGTAAAAATTTAATATGAACTTAGGACTCAAAGAAAAAGTAATCATCGTTTCGGGCGGTGCAAAAGGAATTGGTGAAGGTATTTCTGGCGTATTGGCTACCGAAGGAGCGTATGTTGCTATCGTAGGTAGAAATGATGCTGATAATCAGAAAGCAATTGAGAAAATTCAGGCAGCAGGCGGACAAGCATGGTCGTTTGTAGCTGAATTATCTAAGCCTGAGGAATGTAAAAAAGCTGTAGATGAAGTTGTAGCTAAATTTGGACGAATTGATGGACTTGTAAACAATGCAGGTGTAAACGATGGCGTTGGACTTGAAAGCGGAAACTACGAACGCTTTGTGGCTTCATTACATAGCAATTTAATTCACTATTATTTATTAGCACAACATGCTTTGCCATACTTGAAAGAATCTAAAGGAGCAATCGTAAATATAGGTTCAAAAACGGCTGAGACCGGACAAGGTGGGACTTCTGCCTATGCAGCATCAAATGGAGGTAGAAATGCCCTTACGCGCGAATGGGCGGTTGAATTATTGCCTTATGGTATTCGTGTTAATGCTGTCATTGTAGCAGAATGTTATACACCCTTGTATGACCGTTGGATTAAGACATTACCTAATCCAGAAGAGACGTTAGCAAAAATTACAGATAAAATACCTTTAGGAAAGCGTATGACTACCGCAGAGGAAATTGCGAACATGGTAGCATTTTTAATGTCAAAACGCTCAAGCCACACAACTGGTCAATTAATTTATGTTGACGGTGGCTATACGCATTTAGATAGAGCTTTGTTATAGAAAAACATTGAGTTCATTCTTGAAAATGCTCTTTAAATCAAAATCCTTTCTTTCTATTAGGGGGTGACTTAAGTCACCCCCTAATAGAA